>JAOZLU010000041.1:6536-23099 GCA_029934695.1 Desulfobacterales bacterium
TTCTCGCCGGACTCTTCTCGCCGGACTCTTCTCGCCGGACGGGGTTTGCAACCCCGTCCGAAATGTTTTCCGATCAATATCTCCTCGCCGGGCGGGGTTTGCGTGCCGGACTCTCGCAAATCCCGTCCGGGGTTGCAAACTGACTGACAATGAACAATGAATGTTTCGGACGGGGTTGCAAACCCCGTCCGGCACGCAGTCCGGCACGCAGAGGTTGCAAACCCCGTCCGGCACGCAGGCGCACTCAAACCCCATCCGGCAATGGATTTATTCAATTTGGAAGATCACCGTTTGCATCTTCCTGCCAGTCTTCGCCATATTCCTCGGAGGCAGCAGACTCCTTCGCCAGAATGTCAAGCGTGACAGCCTGTATCTTCCGATAGACATCTTTATAACTCTTTTTCCCGCGGTTTGTCGTCAGAAGATCATTCTCGATTGAAATACCGAACAATCTCTGATTTTCCTCCAGATACGGAAGAATCAGGTCCCAGTCCGCCTGACTCAGATCAACGAACTGGCCGCCGTTTAACTGATCTTCCACCACTTTTTTGTGAGGATCTCTCAGGTAGATTGCACCTCCGGAAGCCAGCGAGAAGAGGTTGGATCCGGGATATGGTGTGGCCTGGCTTATGACATTGCCATCCTCACCGAATTCAACACCGTTCAGAACAACAAAGCCTCCGCCGTTCAGAGGATCGCCTGCCATAAAGGATTCCGCGAGATAATCCAGACAGGTGCCGTTGATTACGACACGGGGGCGGCCTACAGCATTGATCAGCGGACGGCCCGCGGCATTCCCCATCACAAAGACATCTCCGCCTTTGGCACCATACATGAAGGTCTGGCCGACATCGCCGTAAACAACCAGTTTGCCATGCTTCATGATCTGCCCCAGCTGATCCTGGGCATTATCATGTACAAATATCTCCAGCCCGTCAATGCCGGAAGCAAGGTAATCCCCGGAACTGTCATACACATCTATTCTGACACAGTCAGATCCTTTTGACAGACCGCAGCCGCAGAACCTCTGTCCCTTATAGCCATAACAGATAAACTGTTTCCACCCCGTTTCATAAGCAGCGCAGATAAGCCGGGCGTCGCAGTCATCTCCTTCGGGCGGGAACGCTCCGGCGTTCAGAACCAGAACCTTCTCATTATCATGGGGAGTGCGCAGAGTGTTGCGGGTGTCCCAGTCTATATACCGATACGCGCTGGAAGAATTTTCATTCAGCCCGGGACACGCGTCAAAAATTCCGGTTAAGGCATCTCTTATCATTCGCAGCACTGAACTGCGTTTCTTATCTCCCACAGGATAGCGGCGGTCGTTCAGATGTGTCAGCACTTCAATGGCTTTTGTCCTGAGCCTGCTGCTCGTCTCAGACAGCCTTCTTATCTCATCGCAAAAATGCCTGAGCGAAGCATAATTCCAATCTGCCATATTTTTGCGGCAATACTCCTTGAAATCAGTAAAATAATGGGTTTCCAGTCCTTCACTTGCTGTCAGAGAAATTTGTTCAGCATTTGCCGGGGCAGATAAGTCAGCATCTGTTCCTGGGTGCTTCTGATTTTCCGATGTCCTGACGACTTGGCCGAACTTGTTTGTGCAGACGAGTTCTTTGGAGCCGTCTCCTTTGCCTGAGTCCCTGACGGTAAAGATAAAGGCTCCTCCATCCGCTGCACTGCCGCCCCGGGAGTTCCAATATTTATCAGCAATGGGACAGAATCGGCTGTCCTCAGCAGCCAGACTCTGCAATGTCGCGTCAATGGCCTGTTTCTCTGAGCAGAGCAGACCAATCTGGACTTCTCCTTCCTGCAAGGCAAACACCTGGGGCCGCAACATCGCAGTATCGGTGATGCCGATAAGCTGAAATTCTTTGTTATAAGGATCGTTACGCGCAATAATAAAGAACCAGGGACCGTCAGGAGATCCCTGAATATGCGAGGACTGGATGTATCTGTAAATCCGCTGTTTCTCGGACGACAGCATATCAAAGTCATATTCGGTCGTGGGTGCCATGGCTTCAATAATATATTCCATCGGGTAATCAAACGTCCGGTTCATCAGGTCAAGCAACAGAACGGAAACTTCGGTATCTGTCAAAAATTGCGGAAATATATTATGCTGCTGCAGGTATTCACTCACCGCATGATAATTGGCGAAATCGCCGTTATGAACCAGGGCTTCATCCAGACCGATGAACGGATGCGCGCCCCCGGGATGCCAAAGCCGTCCTCTGGTGGGGTATCGCTGATGCGCTATCCAGCCATGGGCTTTGAAATCATCAAGACAATAGTATTGAGCGACCTGTTCAGCATAGCCGACGATTTTCAGGATCATGATATTACGACCATGAGACAGAACAAACGCCTGTTTGTCCTCCAACGACGCGTAATATTTCCGGTTCAGGCGGAAGGAATTCTGCCAGATGAATTCGTCTTCAGCCTTGTGAGGGTCCATATCCTGAAGTTTGTTCTCATCAGCAAACCGATCCAGCACATCTTTTTTCACTCTCACAAAATACCGCCAGACATCGGGAGGTCTGATTTCCAGACCTTCTATGTCGCGATAATCGTCAATGGAGGGAACCTGCTCTGCCTTATGAACCTCCAGAAAAGGCTCGATATGCGAGGATTCCACATTCCCACGGGAGTTTGGATCCAGGAGCGCAATCTGAAGCAGATAATGCGTGTCCAGAACTTCCTGGGAGACTCCCATATTCAGGGCAGACAGGCCCAGTGCAGCGATACCGCCGCCCTTGCCGTTACCGCGATTGTGCATCTGGAGCGATGGTTCAAAAATATGGCGCCCGCCAACGGGAATTGATGAAATAAACCCGGTCACACCGCAGCCGCCCTCTTCCGCAGCCTTTTTCACGGGCACATCTCCATGTGGCAGCCTAACTCTGGAGTCAAGAATTTTGTTAATGATAGCTTCGTAATCGTGACGCATTATTGATTCCTTGTTTTGAAACTGAAAACTGGAAAACTGGAAACTTGACACCAGTTTCAAGTTTATGTTTATGTTTCAAGTTTCCACTTTCAAATAATCATTTGTTTCATGGGAGCTGGTTTGTATTTTATTCTTTCACTCTCGTCCAGATAATCAAGATGCACCAGAAGGTCTGTGCGACCCCTCAGTTCCCGGATGCTCCGCATTCCATAAGTTCTTAATATCTCACACCATTGCTTGCGCCAGGCCATATACATATTGATGATGCGCTGTTCACTCCAGTCTCTGGTAATCATTTCTCCGAGTTCGGGATCTGTTGACGCAATGCCGCGAGCACATCCGCGGCCGCTTTCACAGTTGCCGCATCGGACGCATTCCAATGCAACCAGTTCCGCTGTGCCGATGACCACGCCGTCCGCGCCCAGGGCGATGGCCTTGACCACGTCTGTCGCGTTACGAATGCCGCCACTGGCAATGAGGCATATCTCATCCCGGACACCCTCGTCTGTCAGAAATTTATGGACTTTGGGAATGGCGTACTCAATGGGCATGGCGATATTTTTCTTGGCAATGTCGGGCGCTGCCCCTGTTCCGCCGTAGCTTCCGTCAATGTGAATAATATGCGCTCCCGCGTGATAACTGCCCACTGCCACCATATCCACGTCTGTGGGAGTGGAAACTTTGACGGAAACCAGCACCTCGGGGTTGATCTCCTTCACCCAGTCAACATGCTTCTTATGATCCTCCACTGAATAGACACTGTGGAACGGAAACGGTGAGAAAAGCGCATTTCCCTTCACAGTTTCCCGCATGGCCGCGACATTTGCTGTCACCTTATCGCCCAGCAGATGCCCACCCAGACCTGGTTTGGCCCCTTGTGCGTATTTGAATTCCACCACCGGCGCAAATTGTATGGTTTCCTCTCTCACGCCGAACAACCCTGTGGCCAACTGGGTGATGACATGCTCCTTAAACGGGAGCAGATCCAAAGGATACCCTCCTTCTCCGGTGCAGGTCAGGGTGTCCAGACGTGCGGCCGCCCTGGCCCTGCTGACCATGACTGATAAAGCAGTGGAGCCGTAAGACATTCCCCCGCCATAGCACGGGATGGAAATTGTTTTCTCAGGCCGTCCGTCACCGCGTTTGTTGAGCCTGACGCTGGTGTCAATATCCTCATCACTTATGTCCGGATACTTGTCTGACTCAGCCGGTCTGAAGCGAATTTTATCAAATCCTCCGCCGGAACAGCCGAGGCTGTGTTCCAGCCCAACTTTTGGCAGGTTTCCAGTCTCCGCCATCTCCCAGTGAGCGATCAGCATCTCCGAGGGCCAGCGATAATCGCCGAGGGTCTCCAGAATCGGATTGACCTTCAAGGTCAGAGCCTTCTCCGGGCAGCGATCCACGCAGAAGAAGTCATTCTCTTTACACTCAAAGCCCATACACTTATGCGCTAAGGGGCGCAAAGGCAGCACATAATTCTCATATCTGGGATGAACCCCGCAGGGGCAAAGCTCCGCGCACAGACCACAGGAAACACATCGGGCGTTTCTTCTGATGATATATTTGCCAATGGTATTGCGAAACCGGGACGGTGTTTCCACAATCTCCGGCAGTTGAAATTTTTTATTTGGGTCCCATTTGTCATTTGTCACCTGACACCTTCCTTTCCCCAAATATCGGGCCAAAATTTTCCGCTTCCAGATCCTCAAATCTCATGGATCTGCCGACCTCTCCCCTCAGCCTTCTGGCCTCGCGAATGCCCATGGCACCCATCACTTCGAGCAACTGGTTGCGCCAGGCGCACATCAGGTTGATGATCCGCTGGCTGCCCCAGTCCGGGTCAGCATCTTCCAGTTTTACGGGACATGGTTTGTCCGCCTTGCACAGGTAACATAACCGGCACTCAAGCGCGATCAGAAGCGAATTATCAACAGTCACGCCGTCAGCCCCGCAGATAATCGCCTTTGCCATATGTTCGGCCATGGCGATTCCGCCGGAGAATACCAGATTAATCTTCTGTCTCATGTTATTCTCCACGAGTCTGAGATGAATCTCTCTGATCGTGTCCTTTAAAGAGCGCGGGTTTTCCGTATCCAACTCATTCCCGTGGTCATCCGCATAGAAATGAAGCGTATCCGCGTCAGTCTGAACAAGTTCCAGCGCACAGGATGCTGCTTTTTTATTGAGCGGAATTCCTATGGAGATAAACAATCCGGGATGCAAGGAGCGCAATTTGTCCAACTCGTTCTCAATTCCGGACGCATAAGCCAGCTCTGCCATCCGAGTTTTGCTGATGATATCGGCAAAATCCTGATAATTGTCTTTTGTCAGACAGGGAATCAGGTTTTCGGCGTATGGTGCAAACGCGTCCGCATAATCCTCCGCCCGGATAAACATCATGGTTCCCAGTTCGTGAGCAGCCCTGGCCATCGTCAGCAGGACATTTCCGCCTGAGACGCCGAATTTTGGGTGCTGAAACATCACGGGCACCGGTATCTCCAGAATCGGGGGAACATCCGTGCCAAGGGACATGTCATCCCTGAATTTCAGACGGTCGGGCCTGCGGGAAAGCTCAATACAGGTGTTAATATACTCACGGCCGTGGATTCCGTCCCGCGTGGGACGAACAATCTCCGACATGTCGGTCCACATTGAATCAAATCCTTTTCCGACAAAAGGACCGCGATAACCAGCTCCTGAAACCGGAACCTTCCCGGTGTGGGCCTGATACCAGGTCCGGTTGAGGATATCAGGCCGCCAGTAGTCATCCCCCAGGGTCCGATATTCGGGATCAATCACCCGGGAAAAAATGCCTCTTGTGCATTCCTGCACACAGCGAAAGCAGCTTTGACAGGTATATAAATATTCAGGTTCTTCCATGGAAATCGCATGGAGGTAGTTTTCTTTAAAAATTCCGGAAACGCATTTTTTTTTCACACACTCTCTGCAACTGCCTGCACAGTCTTCCCGAAACTCCACCGTGGCATATTTGCCGACCGGATGGAATCTCGGCGGAGCCGTCTCCATCATAATATTATACTTCTTGGGCATGAAGGCCTCCGGAAACCGGAAACCGGAAACTGGATATCGGGTATCCAATTTACGTTTCCAAGTTTATGTTTACGTTTACGTTTCCAATTTCAAGTTTCCAATTTCAAGCCAGCAGCCTCAACGATCTCGCCGACTTTTTCTTCCCATTCAATCGCCATGATATGGACACCGCGGACACCTTCAATCTCGCGCAGTTCGGCAATCGTCTCCAGGCAGATTTTGATGCCCTCGTCAGCAGCTTTTTTCTTGGGAACGCCTGCCATGCGATTGATAACTGGTGCTGGAATGTCCATTCCCGCCACTTTGTTTGCCATAAATCTGGCCATGCCTGCGGATTTCATCGGTGTCACTCCGGCCAGAATATAAACCTTCTCGGTCAGTCCTTCTTCGCGGGCCAGACGCATCCATTCCCTGAATCGGTCCATATTGTAAACGCACTGGGTCTGAATGAAATCCGCTCCCGCGTCAATCTTTTTAGCCAGCCGGATTACGCGATACTCAAACGGATCAGCAAAGGGGTTCGCGGCGGCTCCGATAAACATGCGGGGAGGTTCGTTCAGTTCAAATCCGCTCATGTCTTTTCCCTCATCCCGCATGGTACGAACCGTATGGATCAGGTTCATTGAGTCTATGTCAAAAACATTCATGGCATCAGGCTGACTGCCGAAAGTCTGGTGGTCTCCTGAAAGACAAAGCATGTTTCTGATACCCAGAGCATAAGCACCCATGATATCTGATTGCAGGGCGATGCGGTTCCGATCCCGGACAACCATCTGCATGACTGGTTCCAGGCCCGTCTGCAAAAGCAGGACGGATGCTGAGATGCTGGACATTCTCACGATTGCCGTCTGATTGTCAGTGACGTTTACCGCATGCACACAGCCTTTTAACAACTCGGCTTTTTTGCGGACGACTTGGGTGTCTGCTCCACGGGGAGGGCCGCATTCGGCTGTGACGGCAAACCCTCCTTTTGATAAAACCTGCTGCAATCTGCTTGATGATTCCATATTCATATAATGTGATCCTCCCTGATTAATTTTCTGGGCCCGCCTGCATTGCTGGGCTGCCAATTTTTGGGAGGAATATAGGTTCTTAAATTATCCATCTGTCCCAATGTTTTAAGCCGGTCAATGATGAGCTGCCACGCGCAGTCAGTGTCAGAACTGACCTCGCATTTACCATTCCGGGATCCTCCGCAGGGGCCGTTTAACAGCTTTTTGGAGCAGCGGGTAATCGGACATACTCCGCCGAATGTGGCAAGCTCACAGTTACCGCAACCCAGACACTCTTCGGTAAAAAGCCCCTGTTTCTCCAGAACGCCGATAAAGGTCGTGTTCACACCTGGCAGAACAGGCCTGCCCGGAAACCGTCTGGCAATGTCCTGTACGCCTGCGCCGCAAGCCAGGGACAGCACAGCATCATTACGGGCCACGGCAGCGGCGGACTCCCTGATGAACTCGTCCTCGCATTGGCGTTCTATAGTCAGTTCCTCAACTTCAATTTCTCTGCCATCTTTTTTGAAAGCCAGTCGCAGTGCAGAACCGAGAACGGCTGCTTCATCTTCCCCTCCGGCAAAGCATGTCTTGACGCAGGTTCCGCAACCCAGAATAAGCAGCTTTTTGTACGGCGCCACGGTCGAAATGATTTCTGCGACGGGTTTTTGTACTCCGACGATCATAGATTAACTCCATATATAAATAAGGTATGTTTTAAAAAGCTATGCAGCCGGGTTGGGACCCAGATCTGCCAAATCAGATAAGGTCTGTCGGATAATCTGAACTGCTGTGGACTCATCTTGGGAAGAAATATTGAAAATCGAAAGCCGCCTGCGGCCAAGACCTATTTCATCCAGCAGATTTCTGACCCATTCAACCCGTTTCTTTGCTCTCAGATTCCCTTCTGCATGGCGGCATGCCCCTTCAGGGCAGACCATGACGATCACTGCATCCGATCCTGATTCAAATGCCTTCAGCAAAAAAATATCCTTTACCATGCCGGAACAGGGCATTTTGACAGTTCGCATTTCAAAATGGTCTTCATCCAAAGGCAGTGAAGCTCCTTTTCCGAAGGTGTTGATACAGTGAAATAATGTTATTTTAGGCTTAAAGCTTGTCTCCATAATTATTGATGTCAATATGCGGTTCAGCAGATCGAAACCCTTTGGTTTCCATTAAAAAATACGGTCCGGCAGGACTCCTGAAACAGATACATTCCCATATCTGAGTTTGGAAACAATGTTTTTTCGATCTGCTGAGGTTATTTGTTCAGTTGCATTTAATCTTCAATCCGCCTTTTTATTTCCACACTCAGCAAAGTTCGGAGTTCTGGCTACAGGCGGTCTCATTTTCAATTTGCTGATAATAGAACATAAATTGGGGGAAAGCTATAATAAAACAATTCGATTGTCAAATAAAAAGTAAAAAAAAATAATAAGTTAAGTAATACTAATTTTTTTGTATCATGTTTAACTTTAAATAAACGAAAGATAATATTCCAGGCCGTCTGAAAATGGCCTTTCTGACTCAGTTTTTCTGACCGGAAATCGGACCCGTTCCTGAATCAGTATTCCTTCGTGCATCTTCGTGGTCTTCGCGGCTCCACGAAGAACACTGAGAAACAACCTTCGGGTATAGATGGATCGCAAATTGTATTTTCCCGGAGCTTGGTTTCAAAGACTCTGAAATTGAAAGGTTTTCAAAAGTTAGGGGCGTTTATATCTGATATTTCCCATAAACTGATAAAAAAATTCTTGACATCAATCAACTGAGTAGGATACAGGAGTTGTATTTCTACAATAAAGTGTTACGAATTATCGCTCATTTTGGAAGTTCTGAATACGTCAGACAATTATAGAATGGGATCAGAAGGGACTCGTCCCCGCCAACCTCCGAGACCACTTCACCCGGGAGAATAGTTATGGCAAGATCAGACAATTATTTAGGCGGATGGATTGACAGTTCAATCCACAGCTTTCTTTATACCATTGGAACCTTCATCCTCAATGCATTATGCCTTTATTACATGTTTGGACAGCACAACAAATATTGAGAGCATTATAAAAAGAGACAGCGTATTGAAACCGCTTGAGAAAGAAGGAAGGATAATCGGAGAAAGTCTTCTGATTACAACGAAAAAATTATTGGAAGCAGAACGCGATGAAAGAATTTTTTTCGGATTTGATGAAATATGGTTTTCTGCCAGCCCAAAGTTCGTTCCAAAGCCTCAAGGTTTCTGGCTGAACGGCCCCACTGAGTTCCACCAGCAAATCCCGGACGAACTTATCAGATGGATACAGAAAGGCAATTACGCATTGGGTCTGGGAGATGGGACAGGTCTGAATTATGTTGGCAAAGTCAGAAGCATCATCGGAAGATGTCTTATCAGTGCATACAATGAAACTGGCGAAAAAAAAGCGGCCTGACCTGCCTCCTAATAACCAGAGATGGGATTTACCGTCCTCGGATTGCCTGGGATTGGTAAATTATAGGCATTCCCGCCGGATTTGCCAATCCCGCGGGAGCGAAATTTGAAAGATGAAGGATGAAATCTGAGGGATGAAGACTATCCCGCCCGCTCTGTTCGGATTGACAAATCCGAGCCGCCACTGCCGCCGGATTTGTCAATCCCGCGGGAGCGAAATTTGAAGAATGAGGGATGAAGCGGGATCAGGGGATTTTCCATGTCTCGGCGACAGTTTTAAAGTGTCAAAAATCATGAGAAATAATTATATTAACTTAATTCTCATATCTCTTCCGTTACTGAACAAAAGGAGCTAAAAAATGTGCGGACTTACAGGAATTGTTTCCCCCATCAAATCCGGGGCATCAGATACTCAGGACTGGCAGATCAATATCTCACAACTGAATGAGATCGTCAGTCAGATTGAAGAACGCCCCGCCGAAAAGGAGCTTATTGCTTCACTGAGTCAGGCAGTTCGATCTTTGAAACGAGATGCCAGTTTTGCGGATATTTTCGCTGACAAGGAAATCCAGAACGAACTTTCAACGCTTGCCGAACGTCTTTCCGGTACGATTGATCTGAAAGTGCGATTTCTGGCGGAACAGGCAGGACACCTCCGTTCAGAGGAAGTGGATACGATCTCCAGGAATATTGAGGAATTAAAAGATATTACCTGGTGCCTTTCCAGAGAAATCGGGGATAATGTCACAAAAATCAGAGAACTGTTCTCTCCTTCATACAGCACTCCGCGCTCATCCGGTGCCGTGAAGATATTCAAAAATATCAACGCAGTGATGAACAGCATAGACCGCCTTGAAGTCAGAGGACGGGATTCTGCGGGGATTTCCCTGTTATTCATTCTGAAAGACGATGAATTTGAAAAGTTCAGGGAAACGCTTGGCAAAGACAATCTTCTTGAACTGTTGGCGGAACGGTCAGAAGGGAATGTCCTGGTGAACAGGAGCGTCAGTGTATCTCCATTATCCATCAGGAATGAAACCCACACCGCCATTGCTTTCACCTACAAAGTCGCCGCTGAAATCGGCCGCCTGGGGGATAATACAGATTTTCTGCGCGGACAAGTCAGAGAGGACGACATTCTTCAGACCGTGGCCCTTTTTCCCAATGTGTATCACACAGTCCTCTCACACACCCGTTGGGCTTCTGTGGGTGCGATCACTGAGCCCAACTGTCATCCGGTGGATAATGATTGCGGATTTCGGATTTCAGATTTCGGATTGGAAAAAAATCCGGTCTCCGGAATCATTCATGTCTGCCTGAACGGAGATATTGACAATTATCTAAAACTGAAAAAAGAATACGAACACAAGGGAAACCTCATCTCCGAAGACATTACCACAGATACGAAGATCATCCCCCTGCGGATTGAAAAATATATTCAGCAGGGCATGAATGTGACAGAGGCGTTCCGGCTCGCAATGAATGATTTTGACGGATCTCATGCGATATGTATGCATACTCCCCTGGCCCCGGGCAAATTTTTCCTGGCCCAGAAAGGAAGCGGCCAGGCGATTTTTATAGGACTCGCGGAGGATCACTATATGCCCGCGTCCGAAGTCTATGGGTTTGTGGAGGAAACACCTTTTTATCTGAAGGTGGACGGAGAGAAAACCGTCGAAGGGAAAAACGGGACCACCCAGGGGCAGATTTTTGTGCTGGATCAGAACTCCGAGGGCGGACTGGACGGCATCAGTGCAATGTACTATGACGGAACGCCCCTTGAATTGGGAAAAGAGGACATAAAGCATACCGAGATCACTTCAAGGGATATTGACCGCCAGGGATTTTCCCATTATTTTCTCAAAGAAATCTCGGAATCTCCGGTCTCAGTGGAGAGAACCCTTCAGAACCGCTGGAAAATCAAAGACAGCGACAAATCTCAATATGCCATCACCCTGGATGAGACGGTGTTTCCAAAATCCCTTCAGGACGCACTGATCGGAAATCAGATACGCAGGATATTTTTTGTGGGGCAGGGAACAGCCGGAATCGCTGCCCAGGGATGTGCGGATATCCTGAATTACTACATGAAGGATCCTTTGTTGGCTATCCGCTCGCTTAAGGCATCGGAACTGAGCGGATTCACTCTTCATGAGTCTGACGACGCGCAGAGTATGAGAGACACCCTCGTGATCGCCATCAGCCAGTCCGGTACCACAACAGATACCAACCGGACCGTTGACATGGTGAAAGAACGGGGTGCCCATACCCTCGCCATCGTGAACCGCCGGGATTCGGATATTACGTTCAAAGTTGACGGGGTCATATATACCAGCAGCGGCCGGGATATTGAGATGTCCGTGGCCTCGACAAAGGCGTTTTACTCACAGATTGTGGCCGGGGCCGCACTGGGCCTTTATATGGCAGGTCTGAAGGAAGCCCGCACGGATGAATTTGTCACAGAGGAGATCAGGCAGCTGCAAAAGCTTCCGGATCAGATGCGAAAGATTCTTTCCTTATGTGATCAGATCGGAGAATCCGCCAGACGGATTGCCACCACCCGGGCTTACTGGGCTGTTGTCGGCAGCGGCCCGAACAAAACGTCCGCTGATGAGATACGGATCAAACTCAGCGAACTCTGCTACAAGACCATCTCATCCGATTATGTGGAGGACAAAAAGCATATTGATCTCTCGGCAGAGCCGCTCATCATTGTCTGCGCCGCGGGAACGCGTGAGACGGTGATCGGAGACATCATAAAGGATGTGGCCATTTTCCACGCGCATAAAGCCCTTCCGCTCGTTATTGTCAATGAAGGAGATGACAGGTTTGACAGTTACGCGGAAGACGTTGTTCATGTGCCAGCAGTCAGCGAACACCTTGCGCCCATTGTGAACACCCTGGTGGGGCATATATGGGGATATTACGCAGCCCTTGCCATTAATGACGGTTCCCAGTTTCTTTACACCTTTCGGGAAGAGATTCAGGCAGACATAGAGGATTATGCTGAAAAAGGAACAGATGTCTATGAAATCATCCTTGAGGAGCGTTTCAGAGAAAAAATTGCCCGTTTTTACAATGAATTCAAAACAAAAAAGGCTGAAAACCGTCTGCCATCGTCCATGGGCTTTGTGGCATCTTCGGATTTGACGCTGCTGCTCAAATATCTTTCCGGCAGGTTGCCCATAGCTGATTTTGAACTTGATTTCGGCGTAAAAGGGACAGCCATGAACATGCTGAACAAGTTGTTCGAGTGTCTGGGAAAATCCATCAACGGCATGGCCCGGCCCGTGGATGCCATCAAGCATCAGGCAAAAACCGTGACGGTGGGAACAAGCCGTATCAGTGAAAAAACTGAGGGGATACTGTTTGACGCGCTGGGGAAGAGCAATCTGAATGCCTCACAACTGACGGCGAGCAATATCATTGTGATGAAGAATCTTCAGGGTATTGTCTCAGAGATCAAAGGGAGCACTCTCTACAAAATTTCCGGACTGAATCTTCTCGGCGAATCCACGGACGAAACAAGCATTGAGGTGGTGAAACGTGAAGGCACGTCCAAGTCTCTCAATTCCCGTGTGGAAAATGATGCTGTCCTCAAGGGAACCAAAAAGATCATTGTGCGGACAGGGAATGTGTATATCGGCAAGGGGCGGAAAGACAATCGCAGCATCCTTGTCATTCCGATCATCTCCGATTCTCCATCCGCACCGAATATGACTGAATATCTCCTGCTGCTGGAAGTGTCGTTCAGGGAGAATGTTCCGCTTGATGTGAAGATAAAGGCCCTCGGAGGCAAGTATGAGCATATTGTAAATACCGTGCAGGAGCATAGTGTTCCCTGGGATGACAAACTTCTTGAGCATGTCGAAATATCAGAGCTTTTCGGAAAATCAGCTGAAAAGATAGGGGATTTCATTGTCTCTTCTCTGAATCAGGTGTAGGACAAATTTGCAATTTGCCCGGTGCAATTTGCAAAATGGCACTGCATCTCTGAATCAGGTGCAGGGCAAATTTGCAATTTGGCCGGTGCAATTTGCAAAATTGCACTGCATCTCTGACTGCAGGTGAACGGAGTGAAATGAAGCGTAATTTATCACAGGAGGGCATAGCGTCTGAAAAAGATACAGACCAGATAAGGCGTAATTTGTTTCAGGCAGACGCGGCTTATGAAAAAAAAAAGGCGGAAAGGAGATCGCTGTTCCGTTTATGGCACCTTGCTTTTATTATGATGGGAACTGGGATATTCCTGTTTCGTTATTACGTTGAAATCAGTCCCCAGAAAGTGGAATACGGCTACTCCAGAGCCATGTATCCCTATATTGCTGCTGCACTGTCATTTCCGTTCCGGATGATCCCGGCTCCGTATTCTGCTTCTGAATTATTTTTCGGGTCCGCATTTTTTGGCACAGTGATTTGGTTCTGTTACAATCTGTATCTGTCCGTCCATAAAAAAAAATCTCTGGCAAACCTGCTGCTGAAGACAGCGATTCACGCAATTGTCATTGTTGCCGGCGGCTATTTTTTTTATCTCACAATGTGGGGCTTCAATTATCTGCGGGAACCTTTTTCTGTTTCCCTGAACCAGGAATCTCCCACTCTTATGCGTATGTCTGATTATGAAAATATGGCAGACAACATGCTTTTCCTAACCCGCTTCCTTCGTGAATCTGACTGTCATTCGTCTGATACAGACAATTTGCAGGAAACAGATGCCGCGGTTGACAGGGCTGTCAGAAAAGTCGTTCACACAGTTTTTTCTTTCCGCTTATGGACCTTTCCTTCAACAAAGATTTTATTCAGCAATGAATTCCTGAATGCTTTTGGCATTTCAGGTTTTTTTTCACCGTTTTCCATGGAACCGCATATAAATTCCGATCTGTCAGCATGGGAACGGCCGTTTGTCATGGCCCATGAAAAAGCTCATTTCATGGGCTTTGCCTCGGAAACTGACGCCAATTTTATCGCGTATATAGCGTGTCTGACATCCGGATCTGAGATGTTACGTTATTCCGGGTCCTTAAATATTCTGCTTTCTCTTCGTCCATACATCTCTGAAGAAAAATGGGGGCAGATCAGAGAGCAGTTGCCAGATGGCACACTGCATGATATTCGCACACGAAATGAACGGATCCGGCGGAATCGCATACAGTATTCGCTGATGTTTCGTGTTGGCCAAAAGGTCAACGATACCTATCTGAAATTAAATTCACAGGGACTTGGAATCAACTCTTATCAGGCAGCACTGCCTCATCTGGTGGTCTGGTGGAAAAAACGGGGAATGATTTTATTCTGAGCAAAAAGATTGTCCGGAGTGCAAAAATTGAGCGAAGCGGTTTTTTGCAGCAAAAAGACTGTCCGGAGTGCAAAAATTGAGCGAAGCGGTTTTTTGCAGCAAAAAGACTGGCCGGAGTGCAAAAATTGAGTGAAGCGGTTTTTTGCAGCAAAAAGACTGGCCGGAGTGCAAAAATTGAGCGAAGCGGTTTTTTGCACCGCACACCTCCGAGACGACAAAGATTTTGTTTAAAGCTCTGTAATCAGTATTTTTAAACCACATCAAAAAATTGAAGGGGGACCATCATGAAGAAGGGAATCAGAAATTTTTTCAACATTATTTGGAAACAGGGGGCGCGGCAGATGCTCATGGCCGCGGTGATTTTTTTTGCAGTCATTTCCGCACTCCCGAGGATCGCGGAGGGATCAGCCGCTGACATCTGCGTTGTCACAGACAACAATGATGCCGGGCCAGACTCCCTCAGACAGTGCGTCCTTAATGCGGAGAGCGGCTCGGTCATCACCTTCTCCGATGATCATATCATAACTCTGGACTCAAAGATAATCATTGAAAAGGATCTGACCGTGGACGCGGAGGGATTCGCGGTGACGCTTCAGGCGGACGCAATGCCCGGTGTCGCCGGCCACGGCCTCCTGACCGTAAGTGAGGACGCGGCGGTCACCGTGAGAAACATGACCCTGCGTCACGGCAGGGGAACCATGTCATCGGCCGCCATTCAGTCGGACGGGACCCTGACATTGGAAGACTGCGTGGTCACAGAGAACCATGCCCTGCACGGTTACGACTCTCCCGGCATCGCAAACACCGGGACCCTCACGCTCGTCCGGTCTGTCCTGTCGGATCATGCGGACGGGAGGGCACTCATCATGAACATCGGGCCGTCCGCGGTCCTGACGGTGCGTGACAGCACGTTCCGGGACAACGGCATCCCGGGCATCAGGAACAGCGGCGGCGGCTCGGTCAGCCTGTCAGGATGCACGTTCGTCAGCAACCACACCTCTGCCTATGGCTGCGTATGGATGGACACCGGCGGCGGAACCCTGACCGCGGACAACTGCACGTTCACCGGGAACAGCACCTCCCATGAGTACGGCGGCGCGGCCCTTTACCTTGCCAATTCAGGGAATCCGGCCGCGGTCCTGACAAACTGCACGGTCACCGGGAACACGGCCTCCGGCACTTACGGCAGATCTGCCATAGCGAGATACAGCGGAACCGTCACCGTGACCAACAGCATCGTCGCGGGCACCTGCCATTCGACGGTGACAGGGACATACAGTTACTTTGATCCCGCAAAGTCCGGGACGGGCAACCTGTCATCCGCGGACGGGGATCCGGGTGTCGGCGAGCCGGCTGACAACGGCGGGCCCGCGCTGACCTGTGCGCTGTCGCCGGAAAGTGTGTGCATCGACGCGGGAACCGGCGTGGCACTCTCCCAGGACCAGCGCGGCTTTCCCCGCGACAGCGGAAACGGCGTGGACATGGGCGCTTTCGAGGTTCAGGCCGGCCCGGACACAGACCCGCCGACCGTGCCCGGAAATCTCACGGCAGCAGGAGCAGAGTTCCCGATGTCTCAGAGCTTCAGAGTCGAACTTTTGTGGGATGCATCTTCCGACAGCACCGGCGTGGCGCATTATGAAATCCTCCGTGACGGTTATTCTGTCAGTACCGTGACCGGAACGGCTTATACAGACGATGTTCCCATTTTCTTTATTCCGATGACCCTGACTTACACCGTCACCGCTTATGACGCGGCAGGCAACTGTTCCGGGGAGAGTGAGCCGGTTTCCGTGACACTGACGGGCCTGAACACAGCACCGTCTGTCACGGTCACCGAACCGGCCGG
>JAOZLU010001009.1 GCA_029934695.1 Desulfobacterales bacterium
TGAATGGAAAATTCGGAGGGGATTTTCCATATTATGCGATGCTGTATCATCACAGGTGGAAATTTTACATCGTAGATAGGTGCTGTATGGAAATTTTTCCATATATC
Organism: Desulfobacterales bacterium; assembly: GCA_029934695.1. Classification (GTDB taxonomy): domain Bacteria; phylum Desulfobacterota; class Desulfobacteria; order Desulfobacterales; family 4be13; genus JAOZLU01. The sequence goes on from JAOZLU010001009.1 coordinate 108, forward strand.
AACACTGTTATATTTTTTGACAGTCAAAATTGAAATGATAAAATCACGAACCATAGTTTATCCTTATTAATATTCCTTTGACTTGGAGGAGACAATCAATGAGTATTAAAAATTTCTTTTATTCCAATAATTTGGAGCTTGGAGTCTCACCATATGACTTTTCCTTTAAATTTCTAAGAAAGTCAGCAGGTCAAGGCTCTGATTCAGATGATAACAGTGAACCTGTTACTGATGATGAACTAATAGTATACATGAGTCCATCTCATGCAAAGACGTTAATTCCTATGCTTTCTATGGCAATTCAAGAATATGAAAAACAGTTCGGAAAAATTCCTTTACCGCCAGAAAAATCAGAAGAATTTGATGACTTTGTAAAGTGTCTAACGAATTATGAAAAATAATTTTACTGTTAAAAGACAGTCTAATATTGTTCCATTTGTTGTTATTGTAACAACGGCTACCCCTAGTTTCTTTGTGACTAAGAATAGAGAGCATACTATACATAGAGAACCGTCTAATTTATCAACAGTATCTTATAGTTCTAATGAAGAAAACATGTCTATGTCGTTTTCTTCTAGCCTGAAAAATGATTTTTTCCAGCAAGAGTTCTTTAGTTTTCTTGACTTCTTAGATGATAACCTTTCAGACGACAATATCGTTATTGCTGATGAAGAGCAGCTTATGAGGATTGCATCATTAGTAGATGGTGTTGACTTTGAGTAAAGAAAAAAAATGGATATAAATGGATGGAAAATTTATTATTTCAGACTTTTTTCTGTTCAGTTGACAAATTTAGAGAAAGCTGTCAAAAAGTTAAAAACGGAAAGCCCTGACACATATAAACATCATCCAAAAACAAAGCTACTTGCTTCAGTTTATAACTCTATAACAAATAGAGTTCCATCAGACCCAACTCACAAACAATTCTTGTTAGGTAATACATTAGGTAAAAGTTATCGTAGTTGGAGACGTGTAAAACAAGGATTACCTAATAGATACAGATTATTTTTTAAATTTAAAGCAACTCCAAACAAGATTGTATATGTGTGGTTTAATGATGAGACAACTCTTAGAAAAGAAGGAGCCAAAACAGATGTATATGTTGTCTTTTGTAACATGTTAAAGAGTAATCGAATTCCTGATTCTATATATAGATACCCTGCTAAATGGTAGCACTCAGCCGTCCGAAGTAGAAAAATGAAGCAGCTGGGTTACACGAAAATATAACCAGATGAAGCGGACGGCGGGCGGGATCCAGTCTGAACGCCTCGACGAATCCCCCGCCGCCGCTTATCTCAGGCATCAGCCTGCTTTATATTTTCATATATAACAGCCCATATATGTTGCGAAGGCAGGCCTGACTGTTATGACTTAATTTTTTGACTTGTGAGGGAACGCTTTTTGCCTGAAAATATTAAACATTGCGGACGGGGTTGCAAACCCTGGCCGACATCAGGTTCAGCGCATCTGAGCGAGCGGGCCTGACAAAAGAAAATCAGAAATTTGGGACACAGCTTCCATGCACTGTTCTGTGACAGACGGAAAAATCAGGAGGATTTTTCCGTTTCAGACTGCATGATATCTC
>JAOZLU010000425.1 GCA_029934695.1 Desulfobacterales bacterium
AGACCAATGCTGTTGCAATAACCGAACTGGCTCATGCGCTGAAAGATTGCGGGTTTCTGAAGCGTTATGTTCATATATCATCGCCGGAGGTGTATGGCACCTGTACCGGAACTGTGCATGAAGATGCCCCGCTGAATCCCAGCACACCTTATGCCGCTTCCAAAGCCGCGGGTGATCTCTCTTTGTCTGCATTTGTCAAAAATTATGATTTTCCGCTGGTGATGATTCGTTCCACAAATGTGTATGGCGCTTATCAGCAGTTGTTTAAGATTATTCCGAGATCGGTTATCTATATCAAAAAGGGCAGGACCATAGAACTGCACGGCGGCGGACATGCGGTTAAGTCTTATATCCATATCCGAGATATTTCAAAGGGCGAACTGGCTGCCATGTTAAACGGCAGGAGCGGAGAGATATACCATCTTTCGCCGGATAAGGGGATATCTGTCAGAGATGTTGTGAAGACTATCTGCGACAAGATGGGGATTGAATTTGGAAAAGCCACAAAGACGGTTGAAGAGAGACTCGGTCAGGATGCCGCTTATGTGATTGATTCCGAAAAGGCCAGAAATGAGTTCGGATGGCAACCGGCAGTTTCTTTTGAAGATGGTGTCGCAGGTGTTATCAGATGGATTGAGGAGAATTGGGAAGAAATTCAGAAAGAACCGTCGGAGTATATACATAAAATATGAATGACTTGGAAATCGGATATATTGACAAAGCAATGACCAAAGCGATTTACGATGAGTTGGAAGACGGCAGCTTTTGCGGAAGAATTCCGCAATGTCCCGGTGTGATCGCTTTCGGAGAAACGCTGTATCAATGCCGTAAAGAACTGAGAACCTCTATCGGGGGATGGATAACCGTAAAAACGAGACATGGTGATAAAATACCGGCAACAGACGGTGTCAATCCGAATAAAAGGGAACCCCTTTATGAAGCGGCAGTTGTTTTATGACAAAATGGTCTCCGTGTAAGCGGAAAGATTTCATAAAAAAATTGAAGAAACTCGGTTTTGACTCACCTGAAGCGGGCGGACGGCATTTCTATATGCGGTATGGCACATACACGCTTACATTGCCAAGCAACAAAGAGTATTCAGTTCCCCAGATAAAAATGCTTCTTAATGAGATTGAAAGCGGAACAGATAAAAAAATATCCATTGATGAATGGAATAATTTGTAGAAAAATGTTTGAAAAAGCATGATGAACTATACAATTTCTGAATTGGAGTCCATTGCAAAAAGTATTCGGGGCAAGATTGTCGAAATGTCCCACAAGAGCCGGGCAGCCCATTTGGGTTCCTCCCTTTCCTGTGTGGATATTCTCGTTGCCGCGTATTGGGCCGCCCTTTCAGTTGATCCGAAGAAACCGTCCGATCCCGTTCGGGACAGATTTATCCTGAGCAAAGGTCATGCCGCATCAGCGATCTTTGCCACATTGGCATTTAAGGGGTTTTTCCCAAAAGACCTTCTTGACTCGTATGCCACTGCCGGAAGTTGCCTGGAAGAACATCCCGGTCCCCGATGTGTGCCCGGACTGGAAGCGGCAACAGGTTCCCTGGGCCACGGTCTTTCAATAGGTATCGGCATGGCACTGAGCGGTCGTATTCAGAGGCGGTCATACCGGGTCTTTGCACTGCTCAGTGACGGTGAATGCAACGAGGGGTCGGTTTGGGAAGCCGCCATGTTTGCAGCGGCTCATTCTCTTGAGAATGTTGTCGCAATTGTGGATTTTAACAAATGGCAGGCAACGGGCAGGAGCTGTGAGGTGATGGCATTACAGCCGCTTAAAGACAAGTGGGAGGCTTTCGGCTGGAGTGCTTATGAAACTGACGGCCATGATATGAATGAACTGGTCAGAATTCTAACAAATATCCCTGACGGATCAGGAAAGCCGGTTGCCGTTGTCGCACATACGATAAAAGGCAAGGGTGTCTCCTTCATGGAAGATGACAATAACTGGCATTACCGAATTCCGACTCAGGAAGAAGTGGTGATGGCCAAAAAAGAACTGGGGCTGATATGAGAAACGCGCTTGCTGCCGAAATTGTTGCACTGGCTCAGGAAGACAGCCGTACGGTTCTTCTGTCCGGGGATATCGGAAACCGTCTTTTTGACGGGTTTAAAAAACGCTTTCCAGACCGGTTTTTTAACTGCGGCGTGGCAGAAGCCAATATGACAAGTATGGCCGCGGGAATGGCAATGTGCGGTCTTCGGCCGATCACTTACACCATTACCCCGTTCAATACCACCCGATGCCTTGAGCAGATCCGGGTGGATGTCTGTTATCATAATCTTCCGGTTATCATTGTGGGGGGGGGGGCAGGTCTTTCTTATGCGGGACTGGGGGGAACGCACCATGCGTGTGAGGATATCGCCCTGCTTCGCGTGCTTCCGAATATGAATATCGTCTGCCCGGGTGATGCTGTGGAAGTCCGGCTTGCTCTGAGAGCCGCTCTCAGAAATGACAGTCCGGTATATCTGCGCCTGGGGAAGAAGAATGAGCCGGTCGTTCACAAAGAAGACCCTCCTTTTGAAATCGGGAAAGGGATAACGGTTGTCAAAGGCACAGATGTCTGTCTCCTGAGTACGGGGAATCTTCTTCCAATCGCTGTTGACGCTGCCTCTCTGCTGGAAGAGCAAGGCGTTTCAACTCAGGTGGTCAGCTTTCATACAGTTAAACCTTTGGATACAGGGTTGCTTACAGAAGCGTTTGAAACATTTCAGATGGTAGCCACCGTGGAAGAGCATAGCCTTCTGGGCGGTCTTGGAGGCAGTGTCGCTGAATGGCTTTCGGATCAGCCCCGGGGAAAGAGCAGGCTGTGCCGTTTCGGAACGCCTGACAGCTTTGTTCACAGATCAGGAGATCAGGAAAATGCCCGTAAAATGGTGGGGCTGACACCGGAAAACATTTGCGGGGAAATTATCAGGGTGTTCAATGAATGATCTGTCACAACTTCGTATCGGAGTTGACTTTGATAATACCATCATCTGTTATGACGGGATTTTTCATAAGGTCGCTCTGGAAAAAAAGCTGATCCCTTTGGAAGTGCCGGCCGGCAAAGGGCAGATTCGGGATTATTTGCGGAAGATCGGGAAAGAGGATGAATGGACAAAGATGCAGGGGCATGTTTACGGAACCCGTCTGAAGGATGCAGCGCCTTTTCCCGGAGCCACTGAATTTTTTTTATACTGTAAGCAACAAGATATATCTGTGTATATTGTCAGTCATAAGACGCGTTATCCTTATATGGGACCGCAATATGACCTTCACGCCGCGGCTTATGAATGGCTGGAATTTCAGGGCTTTTTTGATCCCGATGAAATCGGGCTGTCGGATGAAGATGTTTTTTTTGAGCTGACAAAAGCGGAAAAACTTAGAAGAATTGCTGATTTGGAATGCACCCATTTCATTGATGATTTGCCGGAATTTCTTTGTGAGGCAGATTTCCCGGGTTTCACGGACCGGATTCTGTTTGATCCGAATAACCAGCATCCTTCAGGTTCTGATTATCCTCGTAAGACTTCATGGGAAGAGATTCAGGGATTATTCAAGCCAGGGGATAAAGGTTCGTGACACAGCCTGTTATTTATTCGGAAACTGAGAAAGAGATTCTCTTTCCGGCAAGGGATCTGATCGCAAAGGCAGGTCTGGAAGGAGAGTTTTCCCTGATCCGGCTGGCCGGAGGGAAAAATAACCGTGTATTTCAATTGAAAGGAAAGGGGCGTTCCTATCTTCTGAAGTCGTATTTCCGGCATGAGCATGATCCTCGTGACAGACTGGAAACGGAATACGCGTTTGTTTCTTTTGCCTGGAATTGCGGAATTCAGGCTGTGCCCAGACCCGTTGCGTCTGATCAGGTTCATGGGCTGGGTTTGTATGAATTTGTTGAGGGAAGAAAGCTTTGTCCTGATGAAATCAGAGAAGATCATATAAGACAGGCCATCCGATTTTATATTGCCTTGAATGAAAAAAAAGACTGTTCTGAGGCTCATCAGCTTCCCATTGCTTCGGAGGCATGTTTTTCCATACATGATCACCTTGATTGTGTTGAGGGCAGATTAAGACGATTAAAAGCCATTGAGATTGCTGATGAAGTCACTGAGAGGGCCGGAAATTTTATTGAAAACAGACTGGTTCCGGCGTGGGCAAAAATAAAGGATGAGGTTTTCAGGAAAGGGGAAAATCTGTGCTTGAAGGCAAATCAGCCCATATCCGGTAAAGAAAGGTGTCTTTCGCCGTCTGATTTCGGTTTTCACAACGCGCTTTTGGAAAAGGACGGGCAGGTTCGTTTTATAGATTTTGAATACGCCGGCTGGGATGATCCGGCAAAAATGGTGTGTGATTTTTTCTGCCAGCCGGCCGTTCCGGTTGCTTCTGACTTCTTTTCTCTGTTTGAAGCCGAAGTTTTGAAGCATTCCCTGAATCCGGAAGTATTACGGCAAAGGTTCCGTCTGCTTTTTCCAGTGTATCAGATGAAATGGTGCTGCATTATGCTGAATGATTTCCTGGCGGTCGGAGATAAGCGGCGTGGTTTTGCATGGCATACCGCGCATGAAGACCGGAAGAAAATACAGCTGGGAAAAGCGCAGGTGTATTTTCAAGAATTCTGCAGAACAGGACAGTTTTAAAGGAAAAAGAAGATTGTCCCGGTTTTTAGTTCCGCCTTTAGGCGGTGCTGCACAAGCTGAAGATGCCAAGTTGCTTCAGAAAATTATGCCCGGCACTTCACAATGCATAAGGAGTGAAATATGACGACATTATCACAAAACATCCTTGATCTTTCGGACCTGCCTGACATGGCCAAAACAGAACTGATGAGTTTTTATGAGTTTTTGGTTTATAAGTATAACCTTGTCTCAGCAGATGAAAAAAGACAGAACACCCACAAAACACGTTTTGCCCGTTTCCTGGCCGAGCCTGTTCGTGTAACTCATTGGAAAAAGTATTCCAGAGAGGAATTACATGAAAGATAGACCGTTTTTTACAGACACCAATATATTTGTTTACGCCAAACTGGAACATGAGCAGAACAGAATAAAGAAGCGGTATGCCCGGAAGCTTCTTGAATCTCTGAAGGGACAGATTATCGTCAGCACCCAGGTTCTTAATGAGTTTTCCAATGTTCTGATAAGACACAAAATTGATGATGAGAAGATTCAGGACTTGGTTGGGGCTATTGCTGAGGAGTGTGATATCTGCCCGGTCGATCTGAAAACCGTTGAAAAGGCATGGCATATCAGAATCAAATGTCAGTTTTCATATTGGGACAGCCTGATTGTCGCTTCTGCTCTGGGAATGAACTGTTCTGTTTTATATACAGAAGACCTTCAGCATAATCAGATCATAGAGGAAAAACTGAAAATTATTAATCCGTTTGAAGGAGTCTGACACACAGGTTCTTCCGGGGTTTAAAAAGTAAACCACAAGGCAAATGAACCGGACAAATAATACTTCAAATCTCAAAAACGGCCCGACTTCCCTGTCAGTTTCATGTAACATCACTGGTTCTGACGGATTTTGTGGTTCCGAAATATGACAGCGGATCGGAGGATGAAACGGATTTTCCCGGTCCGGAACATGACGGAAACATGACGGCGGATATCCGTTTCATCCTCCGATCCGGATATCGTGGACGTAAAAAGATTGTTTGCATGAAATTGAAAGGAGATCACCGATGGGCCGCTTATTGAATATCGTCACGCCTTTGCATCAGATGACCACGCGCAGTTATATTGATCGGATGACAGATGACAAAGTTCACTGTATGCTGAAGGCCAAGGAATACGAATCCGATTACTGGGACGGAGACCGGCGCTATGGCTACGGCGGCTATAAATATATTGATGACCGGTGGAAAAAGGTTGCCCGTCCATTGATAGAAATCTATGACCTCAAACCCGATGCCAGGATATTGGATGTGGGCTGCGGCAAGGCGTTTTTGCTCTATGAACTGAAGCGGCTTTTGCCTGATGCCGAGATTGTCGGTTTTGACATTTCCCGCCATGGTCTGGCAGATGCCAAAAAGGAAGTCCGGGATAATCTTTTCCAATACAGGGCGCAGGATGTTTACCCCTGGGGAGATGATTATTTCGATCTGGTCATTTCGCTTGGCTGTCTGCATAATCTGAGACTTTTTGAATTGGAAACCGCTGTCAGAGAGATTGAACGGGTCGGTAAAAATAAATATGTCATGCTTGAAAGCTATCGCAACGAACAGGAGCTGTTCAATCTCCAGTGCTGGGCACTGACCTGTGAGTCGTTTTTCGATACTGCCGA
>JAOZLU010001010.1 GCA_029934695.1 Desulfobacterales bacterium
CCGCATCATGGTTCGGATTTAGCAATCCGAACCGAGCAGTTTTGGGGAACCGAGCCGTTTTGGGGACGCTGCAGTTCTTTGATAATCAACACCTCACAACTCATACGCCTTCAGTTCCCACAGAAGTTTCTCAGCAATAGGCTGAGACGATATCCTGCCGCTTTCCAGTTTTTTCATGGAAGAAAAAATGAGTTCTCCGGTTTCGGTGTCAAACAGCCGCATGGAAACAAAGGATCGGAAAAAAGAGCTGTCTGTTTCGATCATGAGCATCAGCCTTGCGTTCATCAGCCGGGGCCGTATTTTTTTCCCTTCAGGCACCAATGGAGACAGAGCGAGGTTCAGCTCTTCGAGAATCAGTTTCAGCCCCTTCCGCTCCACCAGTCTTATTTGCGGGTACTGTTTTTTGATCTCGTTCTCAATGGCCGATGCGATGAAACGCTCTTTTCCAAGAGAATAGACATTGCTTACCGAGTTATATGTGATGGCCATAGTCATATCGCCGGTGTTCGGGAGATCAGGGGAGAGGGAGGAAGGCGATGTGCTCATCTTCGCGCTGATCTCCCTGATCAGCCCTCGGACCTGCTCCTCCCTTTTTTCAGCATGATCAGCGAGATTTCTCCGGGTCATATACTCATTAACAAAAACAACACTCAGGAGGAGCAAACCTGCCGCAAAAAAAGAGAGCAGCCAGGGCCATATATTTCCCCGCTTATTTTTCCGACTTTCATCAGCTCTGTCTTCTGTTTTGAAGAACTGCTTTGATATTTGGGAGGTTCGGGTCATTCCGTTCCCCTCTGAAAGAATCGGAATGACCGGAGAATCAGATACTGGATATTCCTGTGTGTCTTCATGCGGACCAAAATAGCTGACCCTCGGATCGCCGTACAGGAGATAGCCTGCCCAGCCCGCAGAATCATGCCCGTAAGCTTTGATCAGCGCAAGTCTGGCGAGTCTGACCGCTTCCCCGACCGGCTTGCCGGAGAAGAGATGTCTGTAGAATTCAAGGGCAAAATGGCTGCTCGGCTCATCCATTATCTCCCAGAAGGTTCCGAGGTAATGCCTGACTCCTGAAAACAGAAACGCGTTGGCCAAGCCGAAGGAGCCTCTCTCCATTGCCGGGCCGGCCTCTTCCCATTCTTCTGTGCGTGCGGACTGACACGCGTTGGAGAATACCAGCGAGGGCATGGGGGAGCCGCCGGCCATCTTGTAAACATCGTCGGCTCTGAAAAGGCCGTCGGTCAGTTTCCATCCGCTGGATCCGGGATCACGGGGAACATAATCCGCATGGCCTGCAAAGTGGAGGATGTCGTAATCCTTGATCTTCAGCCGGAGCCGGTCCGGCCGGATGTCGGAATCCAGGGACGCATTTATCACAGCCTGTTCCCGGTTTGTCTGACGGGTCTGCCTGAAAATGCTGAGACCCTCTGAAAGCGCGCTCGGCAGGTCGGCTCCGGGATTCGCCAGTATCCACATCTCCGCACATTCTCCCAGGGACCGCTGACTTGAACCATGGATTTTCTGACGGGTTCGGACAAAACGCCCTGTGCTGAATCTGCGGCAGAGAAATGCATCGTCAAGATAGAGCAGTTCCCAGGGAATGTGAACCAGATGATCGTCAAGGCTCAGAATCAGGTATTCCGCGGTGCTGACGCGAAGCTGCTCTTTGATGCGGGGGGTGAGCAGATCATC
>JAOZLU010000426.1:0-3537 GCA_029934695.1 Desulfobacterales bacterium
CTGGATGTTTGATGCTGGATGTTTGATGCTGGATGTTTGATGTTTGATGTTTGATGTTTGATGCTGGATGTTTGATGCTGGATGTTTGATGCTGGATGTTTGATGCTGGATGTTTGATGTTTGATGTTTGATTATGAAAATCTTTTATTTATGTTTTCTGCTATTTTACTGTCAGGGATAATATGGCTGACTTTATGGGTATTGGTCACAGATATGGCCATTTCCTTAAAAAGGCAGGTTTTTGGGTCCTGGACAATGGCAACGCCGTTCATCCTGAGAATCTCGCCAATGCCTTCTGTGCCGTCGTCACCTGCTCCTGACAGAATTATGCCGACAACACGCTCGCTCATAACATCAGCCAGGGAGAACATGAGCCTGTCAATTGCATCCCTGTGCAACGGAGATGGGGAAGCGGTGACTTTCAGATACTCACCGTAAAATGAATGGACTGTGACATGTTCATCGCCCGAAGCGATATAGCAGACACCGCTTTCGATGGGAACTGCATCTATGGCCCGCTCAACTTTTACGCTGCTGTTGTCATCCAGATAGCGGACAAAGCTGTCCACATGGCCTGAAGATTCATAAAGCACCGCTATGAATACTGTCGGAAGAGCAGGACTCAGCAGGGGAATGATTTTTAAAAGCGCAGAGTATCCGCCTTCTGCCGCGCATATAGCGATTATGTGCGTATATGCAGTTCCCTGTGCAGAAGTTCCGGCCCTGGCTTTGGGTCTGAGATACCTGACAGCCCCGATTTCGACCCCGGCTGCCATCGTCACTTTTTTTCTGATCGTCTCACATTGTTCTTCCAGAGTTTCAGGCTGCTGATTAGATGGTTTGTGGATAAAATCAACAGCGCCGAATTTTAAAGTGTCGAATGTTGTCGAGGCCCCTTCCTGGGTAAGGGTGCTGCACATCACAACAGGCGTGGGATGTTTGATCATTATATGCTTCAGAGCGGTCAGCCCATCCATAACCGGCATGTTAATATCCAGAGTGATAACATCAGGTTTGAGGCTGGGAATCATCCCCAGAGCCTCTTTGCCATTGGCAGCTTCTCCTATGACCTGCACATTATTGCCTGATTCAAATATTTTGCCGATAACCTGGCGCATTAATCTGGAATCATCAACGATCAGGAGCTTAATCGGGTCTTCCACAAAAAATACCTCCGTAGATGAATTATGAATTGTGAATTATAAATTCATCATTCACAATTCATCATTCACAATTCATCATTCACAATTCACAATTCGGTCAGCAATGCGTCCGATACTTTCAGATACAATGCTTTCAGGGTGGCTGGTAAGCAGAACTTCCCTTTTTTTGGCTACCAGACGAACTGTGTCATCATAAGGAATATAACCAAAATGATCCACTTCGAGGGAAAGACCATGTTTTAAGGTGTTGCTTAACTTCTTCAATATTTTCAGCTCATCAGGATGGTCGCCCATATTAAAAACGATGCGGGGGCGATAATAATCACACAGTTCTTTTGCTTTGGAAGCCAGGCGATGGTCTTTCTCTGCTATTTTGTCAATCAGGTGACTGACTGTCACCGGTCCTGATTTCGTAGGCCGCCGGAAAGTTGCAGCCACCATACTGAGGACTTTCTTATCATGGCTCACAACACTCGAAATGGCGCGGAATATGAAATTTCTGAGAAACATGACAAAGTTCATGATGGAAGGTGTCTCAAATGTCGTGACAATAATTCCTCTGGGAGACATCGCAAAGAAATTTAACGTGTTAAAAACAGTTCCCGCTCCCAGATCCAGCACGATATACCCGGAAGAAATTTTCTTGATTTCTTTTAACAGGGCAATCCTGTGATTATAAGAAATATTTGCCGTAAAAGGCATTTTGCCGTCTCCGGGCAGAAATTTCAGGTTGGGAATACCGGTCTGTATGATAAGATCGCTGAGTTTTACATTCCTGACTTTCAGATAATCGCCGATACCCGGATAATTATTCGGAATACCCAGGCAGGAATACAAATTGGATCCCCCCAGATCAAGGTCCACTGCCACTGTGGGATATCCCAGCTTTGCCAGCGCAATAGAGAGATTCGCAGCAAACACTGTTTTTCCCACTCCGCCTTTTCCACTTGCAATGGGAATGATTGTTGCCTTTTTATTCATTATATTTCCCGTACAGATTGGGGTTCGTCATAAGTGCTTCAATAGTGCCGGGGAGTTTATGATCATCATAAGCAATGTCCACCACTCCCTTCTGAATTGCATTGTCAGTCAGGTTGGGAAAAACACAGCAGCGGACGGCCTTAACCATAGTTGTCCCTGATTTCCTTTTTATCTCAGCAAAACCTTCTGCTCCGTCATCACCGACTCCGCTTAAAAGTATGCCGATGGTATTGCTCCGGAAGATACTGGCAGCAGAAGAAAAAAGCAGATTCAGGGGGTGATCTGTGCCGGCTCCTGAGTTCAGACAGGCTTCTCCTTTTTCATTCAGTCGGATGCTCAGTGAATATTCATTTGAGGAAATATAGCATGTTCCCTGCTCCACAACCTCACCGTGTTCGGCAACTTCAACCTTCCATGGGACATGCTCGTTAAATTCTCTTGCAAAAGACAAAATGACTTTCGGAGATATTTCCTGATGGACAATCACTGTTGCCGGAATCGTGGGCGAAAGCTTTGAAAGAAGCCGGATAACTGTGTTGGGGCCGCTGAGGGTGGTCCCTATGACAATAATGTATTCAAGCGGATAGAACTTATAGAGCCTTTCCACCCGCTCTGTTGTATTCCATTTTCTGGCAAGGCGAACCCGGTGTACATTTTCCATGGTCATTGCAACAGCTGTCTTGATGCGGTCTGTTATTTGTTGTTTTGATCCGTCAATATCCATTGAAAGAGCAGTTGAAGGCTTGGGAACAAAGTCAACGACGCCGAGCCGCAAAGCTTCAAAGATTACGGAACCGTCCCTGATCAGAGAGCTTAAAATCACAATGGGGACAGGTGATTCAATCATAATATGTCTTATGGCACTTAACCCGTTCATGACAGGCATGTCAATATCAAGTGTGACGACATCAGGCCGCAGGCACTTTATTTTATCCAGCGCATCCAAGCCGTTTTTGGCAGAACCCAGAACTTGGATCATCGGGTCTTCCTGCAATATCTGGGTGACAGCGTTTCTCATGATTGCAGTGTCGTCAACAACTAGAACTTTTATCTTTTTTTCCATATTATACGAAACTTGATTCCCTGAATTTCTGAGATCAATTAATCTGGATTCAACTTGACACGAGCAGTCTTTGGTTAGCCCTGATTCTTCAGTGATTACGGACACTTTATCCAAATCTTATACTGTCAGATGCTCCTTTATGATTTCTTCCAAAACCTCTCTCAGGTCGGGGATTTCGGCCCGCACAACCTGATCTCCGAATGTTTATGATCGGCGAAGCCGGGGGAAGGCTTGTGGTCGGCATTGTCGTAGCGGAATATAAGACCGTCGTCCCGATCCTGATAGTGGAAAGAATAGGTCTCTTTTCTGATCCTGTAACGCAGATCGACG
>JAOZLU010000426.1:3637-6269 GCA_029934695.1 Desulfobacterales bacterium
ATCCTGATAGTGGAAAGAATAGGTCTCTTTTCTGATCCTGTAACGCAGATCGACGCCGACTGTCTCCGTGATTTCATGCAGATATTTGCTGAGTAACATACTCTGTCTCTTTCAGTCTGCCCAGTTCTCCGGCAATCTTCCGTCTTATTTTTATCTCTCCCACCCAGCTGACATATTCGTCATCTCCGCCGTCCAGATCCTCCGCAGCGTATTCTCTGACAAACATGCCGGAGGATATCCGGTATTTGTCCTTGAACTTCCTGATTTCTCTGTCGGTTCTGCCCAGTCCTATCTCCAATCTTTTTATCTCTGAATGAACTGCCGATCTGATAAGTGATTCGGCATCTTTGAAATCGGATTTTATTTCAAGTCTTATCATAACTCTTTCTCCATCGTGGCTAACAGTTGTGTAAGTGGATATTACTTCATTTTACCCTGCCTCGGGTATTTTATTTTTTGGGAAACTCCTTAGCTCCTGAATAATAAATAATCCGCCGCACAATTTCCTCCGCAGGCATCTCTGAATCAACCACCTTGGACTGGATTGCTTTTTCCAGTGGATTCGGAACCATACAGGAAGTGACCTGCTGGGCAATGATCCGACTGTTTCGTTTTTGTATGTTCCGCAAACCGTCAAGGCTGCCGACTTCGGCTCCGGAAAGGAGCAGCACCAAAACCTGACCTGTAAAAAATTCCGCAATGGAATTAAGGAAAAGATCAAAAGCGTTATTATCTGAAATACCATCATCCATATCTATAAATGATATCTCTTTCTGGGTTCTCAGCTTCATGGAAAAATTGTATGTAGCAATATAACATCGTCCACAGGTGATTTGTGCGTGATCATGCATGGGCAGAACATTAAATCTGCTTCTTTTGCTGAAATAATCAGCTAACGGCAATATGATTGACTGGGGTGTCCGCTGAACTGCAATCATACATGCATTAAGAGATGCAGGCAGACGGGGTATGATCTTTACCAATTCGGAATACCCCCCGGGCCCTGAGCTGCACACAACAAGAAAATCACAGGGGTTTTGGCTGTCAGTGCTCTTTGTTTCCTCAGAAAGAATTTTCGGGGACCTGACTCTTCTGAAATTGCTGATTTTTGCCTTTGCAGCCAGCTTGACCTTGTCAATAAGGCGCCTCTGCTGTTCTTTCATATTCCGGCTTTTCACCGGCTTGCTTATAAAATCCACTGCTCCGAAACGCAGGGAGTCAAGTGTATTTGCCTGAGTATCATCATAAGTGCTGCTGACGATAACCACCGGGCATGGATTTTTTATCATGACATGCTTGAGCACAGTGCCACCGCCTATAAGCGGCATATTAACATCAAGCGTGACAATGTCAGGCCTGAGTTCCTGAATCTTTTTCAGGGCTTCCTCACCGTTTTTCGCTGTTCCGACGACACAGATATCTTTGTCACTGGTGAGCATATCTGTTAAAATTCTGCGCATCATGGAAGAATCATCTACGACAAACACCCGCAAGCTTTTATGTTCTGGAATGGCTTGGCAATTATCAGGGGGCTCATCAATTTTGGCGTTTTCAGCAACAAGCTCATCGACCCGGTGAAGCCCTTCCAGCAGAAGAGATTCCCAATTTTTATCAATGGTGGTTTTTGGATTGATAATATCACCGAGGGTTTCAAAACTTCCGCTTCGCCAGCCAAGTATTTTATAAAACGCTTCTTCTCCCTGCTCTTTTTCACATAAGGCATGAGTGATCTCACCATCTTCAATAAAAATGGTTCCCTGCTGAGTGCCCTTTCGGACGCTGATGGCTGTATTAACTGCGGACAGGCAGCACATTTGAATCAGGTCGCTCAGCTGAATATTTTTCAGGGTTCCGCCAAATCCACCCTCATCTTCCTTGGCGAGTTCACTCGATATCAACTGCCTGAGTTCTCTTAGCTGGATGGGTTTTTCAATAAAATAGAGACAGCCGCTTTTTTGTACTTCTTCCCGGACTTCCGGTGTGCAGTATCCTGTCATGAGTATGACTTTGATCTGGGGATAGCGGCCGCGGATGATTGATAAAAGATCAATGCCTGAAATCCCGGGCATATGAATATCAGCGACCACAAGTGAAAAATTCTCCTCACTTAATACTTCAAGAGCTTCATGAGTGTTACCTGCGACGATAACCTCATAAAGTGCATGTTCAGTCTCCAGAAACTGAGATAACAGACGGCATATCTGAGGGTCATCATCTACCACAAGAACTTTTTTTCTGATATTTTCCATTATGCTTCCGTTGACTGACGATTGACCTTCAGGGTTTTCCCAAAATAAAATGCCCGGGATTTCCCAAAATAAAATGCCCGGGATGTAGGGTGGGTGCAGCGAAGCGGAACCCACCATTGAAGCGTTTCGCCGGACGGCAAGGTTCGTTTCGCCGGACGGCAAGGTTCGGCAGGATAACCCCGTCCGCAATGTTCCGTCAATCCCCGCCAGCAAAGGTTTCGGACGGGGTTGCAAACCCCGTCCGGCAAGGTTCGGCAGGATAACCCCGTCCGCAATGTTCCGTCAATCCCCGCCAGCAAAGGTTTCGGACGGGGTTGCAAACCCCGTCCGGCAAGGTTCGGCAGGATAACCCCGTCCGCAATGTTCCGTCAATCCCCGCCAGC
>JAOZLU010001011.1 GCA_029934695.1 Desulfobacterales bacterium
TTCCTGAAGAAGTTTATGTGTCTTTTTTTAATAACGAATCATATCTTCCGAGAATGATTCGTGAATCCAGTTTGGTGCAGCTTGGCGGAGCAGTCATGTCATGGGAGGATAAAGACTATGAGACACTCTCCCGAATGCTTGTCTCAGTAGCTGAATCTTATGAGCAGGCCACAGAAAAGACAGAGTATTCACTTGATTTTGAGTATAAGAAAATTGCCCCGGATGGCAGGCTCATTATCAAACAGGTTCGTGAGATTCCTCAGCCTGACACAACGCCGAGCATCATTCCTTTTCTCATAAATGAGCCGACTGAATATTGTGTTTATCAGGGAGAATCAATGGATGTGTTTGCGCTTCACCGGCTCAAATCCGTATGGAATCTGAAAACGGAAAGCTTCCGGATGAATGATGCGAACCTTGAAAAAAGCTTCCATTCCGAGGCTGATGCCGAATATGTGCTTGATGATCAGATACTTGAAAAGAGCGGCATTCTGTCTGAGTGGCCTGATGCCTCTTATGATTTTCAGGAAGATAACAGCCTCGGAACAGAAGCTTTTGTTGCAATAACAGGATGGAAATTTTCAGATTCTCTCAATCCGCGCTCTTACCAGTTGAAAACGCAGATTCCCAAGCTGCTTATGTCAGCTGCTGAAAACCCGCTGCTGACTCTCAGGGATTTCAAAGTGATTCTTCGCGCTGAGTATGAGACACCTGTGCCTGTCACTTACGGAGGTGCTGGCAAAACTGATGAGATCACGCTCTGGCAGTGCCCTCAGGCAAGTCCTGGTGATCTCTTGCAGGTACGCACATTAGAAGGGCCTGACGGTTTGGTGATCACAACATCGTTTTACTGGCCCAAGCCGCCCAGCGGCGTGACTGCGGGCTATACAGCTCCGCTGGTCAGATGGGAACAAACTGTGATAAGCGGTCTGACCAGCACACCTGTCACACTCCGCAGCGACTACTCACAGACCTATTCGCCTGAACACCATAATTTTGCCGAACACTTTATCTTTGATCCGTTTCTTGATCCTGATGTTCCCCATAATCTGCTTACCGAGCTTCGAGATAAGGAAATCAGGATGATCCGTGTTGTGCATGGTTATGACGGATCGAAATTCACTTTCTATTTTGTCAGGGGCGATCTTGATTATGATGGCAAAGTTGGCATTGCCGATGCAATACTCGGCCTGCAGTCTCTCACAGGTTCAAATCCCCGGGCAATTTATCTTGGCTCGGATGTTGATGGCGATGCAAAGATCGGTCTCGCAGAGGTGATATACAGCTTGCAGAATGCGAGCAGGCTGATAATCCCTTAACGTGCCCGTAAACTTGGACTTGAACTCAAACCTGAGTGTGAATTCTGATGTGAACATTCCTGGTTCTGACATTTCTCGCAAAGGCGCAGAGGCGCAAAGAAAAGGCACGGGAAAACTGGCTGAGGAACCCCTCTCTGCGCCTTTGCGAGATTTTTGGGGGAATGCGTTTTTTCTGAGTTCCTAAAATCCCGTCCGGCCTGTAAAAATTCCGGCCGGCCTGTAAGAAACTTTGCGGACGGGATTGCAAATCCCGTCCGGCCTGTAAAAATCCCGGCCGGCCTGTAGGACCGTCTGAACGCGGAACTACGAATTGCTCGCCTCAATGGTCAGGGTTTCCCCATCATCCGGAATGAAGGTTTTTGATGACAG
>JAOZLU010001012.1 GCA_029934695.1 Desulfobacterales bacterium
TGATTTCCCTCGGCATCGCAGGTTATGCCGTACCATCTGCATTCTGTTCCGGGATCGCCGAGCCAGTTTGTGCTGTCTGTCCAATTTGCCCCGTCAGTGCTGTTGTACAGGTCAGTCAACGCCTCTCTTTCAGCAGCGGGAATGTCCGCCAGAGCGGCAGCAGGCAAAGACAATCCCGCTCCGATTAATACCATAGTCCATACAAGGACGCACATCACTTGCTTCTGAAACATGATCTTCTCCTCCTTACATGTTAAAAAATAATTGATACTCAAAAGCACCGTGAGGACACGGCTCGGCCTCATTATATATATGCACTCAGAACCGCAGATTGCCGCTGATTAAATGGATTTCACGGATTTTTTTTTCATCTGTGGTTCGTTGTTTGAGAACGAATGCAAAAATTCCGCCTGGCGGCTCCATTTTTGCACTCCGGATCGTCACTAAAATTCTTTCTTTTGCGTTTTCCCCAACACTGAACTCAGAATGATGTATGAATCCCGAATTCGACTCTGAAATCCGTTGCTCTGACAATCGGTTTTGTGCCCCTGCTCTGTCTGACCAGCTCCACTATTCCGTAACGGGCCATCTCTTTCAGTCTCCGGGACAGAGTCCCGGCCTTGCGCCCGGTGACTTCCTCCAGTTCTTTCAGGGAATTCGGTTTCTGTCTGATAATTGTCTTCAGCAGTTCCTGATTCTCATTGCTCAGTACCCGGGCCATGGACTGAACGGACTCAAACCAGATTTTGGGTTCGTCCTTTCCCGGCCTGTATTCCCCTTTGGCAATGGCTGTGGTCCGTCTTTTATAGTCCTCAAAAGACATGACTCCGACTTTCAATACCTTGTCTGTCATCGTGATTATCCTTTCCCCATTATCTGTTCCACTGCTGACCAGAAGTCCTCCAATAATTGTCCCGCTGATTCGTATTCATAAGGGAAAACCTCTGTCCGCTGATGTCTGTGATCCCATGTAACCTTGCGGGCTCCGTATTTCCTCTTTTTTGGTTTGATGCCGTGAGCATTGTCAAATCCCAGAATTCTGGTATTGTACCGATCATGAAGCGTCAGAGAATATCTGACTCCGTGAGGTATCTGTTCATCCGGTTCGACTCTGTGCGCCTCTATTTTTGTCCAATAGCCATTATCCATCGGAAATATTTCCCTGTCCATCGAGAGCAATGTTTCCAATGTCTCATCATTTTTATTGAATGTTTTCATCCGTTTTTTCCAGTATATGGGGCATTACCTCGCCGAATTTCCGAATCAGATGCATACATTTGGTATCAGGAAAATATATCATCCAAGCACCTCACGAATTTCATAAACTCCCTGTTCTCCCCGTTCAATGGGATCGTCTGCCAGACAGCCGTAAGTCTCATTGACAAATGCCTGCCATTCTGTCTGATCGTCATTCGCCTCTTTCACTTGCTTTTGAAACATGATCTTCTCCTCCTTATGTGTTAAAAAATAATTGATACTCAAAAGCACCGTGAGGACACGGCTCGGCCTCATTATATATATGCACTCAGAACCGCAGATTGCCGCTGATTAAATGGATTTCACGGATTTTTTTCATCTGTGGTTCGTTGTTTGAGAACGAATGCAAAAATTCCGCTTGGCGGCTCCATTTTTGCACTCCGGATTAGCGATAAGCAAGGATTATCGCCAATCCGTGCAGATTTGCAC
>JAOZLU010001013.1 GCA_029934695.1 Desulfobacterales bacterium
TGATGCTGGATGTTCCCTACAAAAAGCATTACAAAAAGGAGGTAAAAAATGGGTATGTCAGGGAGAAAATCTGTTTGCAGGTTCGGTTTTATGCTGATCCTTTTAGCTGTCGGAATTCTGTTCGGAAATAATCAGGCGCATTCTGAATCCATGTTCCCTAATGGGCTGATTTTTGAAGATGTGTTCAAACCGGGCTTTGGAGCTTCGGTAGGAAAGGTCGGACTGGTTCAGGGGGACGTATTTATCATACACGAAAACACTTTGGTCGCTTATCCGGCAGAAAGCGATCTCCCGCTTTTTGAGGGGGACACGCTCATTACCCGGAAAAAAGGCCGCGTAAGGTTCAGCCTCAATGACGGGAGCATACTGACCTTGGCCTCTCAGACAAAACTGGTCATCAACCTAAGCGTTTATGATCCCACAAAAAAAAGCCGCTTTTCTTTTTTGGGCATGGATTTGGGAAAAGTCCGCTTTTGGGTGAAGAAACTGGTTGACTTCAAAAACTCTGAATTTAAGGTGAAAACAAAGACAGCAGTTGTCGGGGTGAGAGGCTCTGATTTTATCATTATCGCAAGCGCAAACCGCACCGAGGTGACCGCGCTTGAGAAGACCGAGTTGGAGGTTGTGAGTCTGGCCGGGCCTGAGAATCCGAGTGAGATTGCAGATTTTGAGCGGATCGTGATTGAACAGGGTGCGCTTCCTTCCTCAGCAGAAGATATTTTCTCCGAAGAGATTGAAAATATGAAGAGGGATTTCACGATCACACCGAAAGGTATTGAAGCGGAAGCCCAGGCAGAGGTGCGGGAAATAAAAGCCAAGATGCCCGCATTTAAAGGACCTGTCGGACAGGAACCCCTTAAACTGGCGATTGAGGGAAAAGGAATTCTGGTCCCGAGGGAAGAACTTATCCGGCCTGAAAATATGGGAGAGATGGAAGATCGGAAACCGGAACCGCCCCGGCCGCCGGATGTTGTTAAAAGAGAAGAGATGTCCGGGCGTGCGGAAACCGTGCTGGAAAAGCAGGAGGAGATTCACAGGGACCATCAGGAAAAGGTTATGGATAAGAAAATCAGGAAAGAACTGCCTCCGTTCCCGGGAAAGCCTGAGTGAATCCTCGTAGTCAACAATATCGCAGGCAGTTCTCAGTCTCCAGGCCGCATGAGGATCCGGATCACATCGTCTGTTCCGATTTTCTTGACATAAGCCTTTTATTATTTCTGTAAGGCTTATAAACCGGAGTTGTCATGGGATAATTCAGGCTCTCATCATTATATTTGAAAATGATTTCCGAATCACTCACTTCTATGGAAAGAAGATATTCTGTGTCAAAATTTATGGAACCTGAGAAATCCTGTTCAAATATGACCGTTTCCGAAGAATTATCAGCATCGTCTGCTCTTGTGGCTGAAGCCTTTGCAGTGAGGTTTCTGTTTTCATCAAGTATGATACGGATGTCAAGCCAGATATCACCTTCACATCTATTATAATTTTGTCCGCTGCCAGGACCACGGCTGTCATTGTAAAACCACCCCGACAACCCCACAACTCCCGGAGTTTCGGGAGATACATGGCTATCACTTTCAAAAAAAACTTTCCCTTCATAATAGAATGTGTCGCCATTTGTCAGGTACACATCTGTAGTGGATTTCTGATCATATCCTCGTATGTTGAGCCGAAGTTTGCC
>JAOZLU010001014.1 GCA_029934695.1 Desulfobacterales bacterium
TCAACTGCGACTTCCGGCGGTTTTCCGTATTCCCAGAGAAAATAGGAACGGTTCTTTTTTTTCCAGATATCCTCATGATAGCGGACATCCAGGCTCATGAACATGTCCGGAACAACCGGCGGCTGACTGACAGCAAAGAACAGGCCGACATCTGACGCCGCGATAAACGGGCGGCCCGGATTCCAGGAGCAGTTCAGCGATCTTGCAAGCAGTCTCTGCTGTTTTTCAGAAAATATGTTGTCCACAGGTGTGTCATCCTCCGTTTCAATATGGCTGATATCCGGAGGCTCCGGCATCAGCGGGTCTGTCTGTACAGCCATTGTTGCAGCCATTGTTCTTTCCTCCTGTTTTTTATCATATTCATATCAGACTGATTCTCCAAAATCAGGAAGTTCTGACAGGAGATTAACAGTGATCAGAAGAGGGGAGCCGTCAGATCAGCCTGTTCAGATCATATTTGTCAATTTTTTATCAGATAGTTGCCGCAAAGTTTCTTCCAAAATCGGCAGCCGCCAGAGATCTTTCGGATGCCCTGAGCCACGTTTCAGTTCAATCATTGTTTCCAGGTTCATAACCCGGATTTTGTATCCCCTGAATTCGATTTCAGCGGAGTTTGGCACAAGCTCCTCATATCCGTGTCCTTTTTCGATAACTGCCAAAATATCAAGCGGACCATGACATGTGGAAAGGAGGACGTGCCCCTTTGCTGAAAAGTCCCGTTCATCCGGTTCAATCACTTTGTCGTCCACGCGTCTGTAATATGCATCTGCCGATTTCAGGAATTTCAGCAGTTTTTTAATATTTTCCTCTGTCTGATGATGGACAATGTCCATGTCCATTGTTGTGACAGGGACACCCTGTATCACGGCTGCCAGTCCCCCGACAAGAACAAACTCAATGCCGGCTTGGGCCAGACCTTCAAGCAGATCGCCCAGATCTGCAATTCGAGATTTGTTTTTCTCTGAAAGCATTTCTCATCTCCGTAATCATATTCACCGCATTGTCATTGGATCGGAGACGTTCTTCAGGGGTCATTTTCAGGAACATGACAACCAGCCCTGTGTCAACGCCTGTCTCTGATCTGTTCTGTTTATCTTCAGTGTTTTTCCCGTTCAGCTTTGTCATCCCGTCCCTCTTTTCTTTTTACAATCATCAAAGTCATGTCATCATCTCTCTTGTCATCGCACCACTGTATCACATCCTCCATGATCATGTCCTTCATGGCTTCGGGCTCCAGGTGGGCATGTTTCTCCACGATTTCCACAAACCCGTCAATATCAAGCATTTTTTCATCCGGATCTTCCACCTCTGTCAGTCCGTCGGTGTAAAGCACGAGAACATCCCCGGTGCCCAGGGAGAATTTTCCGTTTTTCGTGGCTTTTGAGATGTCCTTTTTAAAGTTCAGGTAAACGCCTCTGGTACTCACAAGCTCGCAGACACCGGTTTTGTGACGGAAGACGATCATGGACAGATGCGCGCCCGCGTGCTGAAACTGCCCCTTGCCAGACTCACCAACCCAGACTCCAGACTCAGTTACATATCAATATTCCGTCCGGCTCTTTCCTTTGAGTCAAAAAGTCAAATGTTATGATTCACTTGACAATAATGAATTATTCTTATATGATCAAGTTAATTTTCAATAAAATAAAAATTTCAATCCAAAGGAGTTGGCAGAAAGCT
>JAOZLU010000042.1:0-3754 GCA_029934695.1 Desulfobacterales bacterium
ATCGAACATCGAACATCGAACATCGAACATCGAACATCAAACATCAAACATCAAATTTTTGCAACATTGACCATAAACGCCTTAGTTTCGGGTATCCGGGTGTTGGGATCACCTGCTGACGGCGTGAGCAGATTCGCACTCTCCTCGGTGCCGGTTTCAGGCCATCGCCATCCGTAATGCCACGGGATTCCCACCTGATGGATAATGCTCCCTGCGATCTTGAACGGTCTGAATCGCTGAGTCACGATGGCCGTGCATTCGAGTGCGCCCCTCGCGGATGAGACCTTTACCCGTTCTCCGTTCTTTATTCCTCTCAGTTTCGCAAGCTCCAGGCTCATCTCCACGAAAACCTGGGGCTGAAGTTCGAGGAGCCAGGGCTGGGGACGCGTCATCAGGCCGGTCTGCCAATGCTCCACCACCCGGTAGGTGGTTCCCACAAACGGATATTTGGGATCACAGGTGGCATACACGTCAGCTTTGCCGCTCAGGACAAACGCGGTGGGGTTCATTCGCTGAGAATTCATGAGATTCTTCTCAATAGGAGATTCCAGCGGCTCGTAATGTTCCGGGAACGGGCCGTCCGCACGTCCGGGACCGAATATCTGGGCATGTCCGTGCTTACGCATGATAAAGGGATGCTTGGCATCATTTCTTGCGGACCCGTCAGGATTCTGCAACGGATACCATCCCCCGTCAGGCACATCGCCTTCCCATTTCTTTGACACATATTTTCCATCCTTGACCTCTCCGCTGAACCGGACGACCCAATGCTTCTCATCCCAGGGCTGTCCTTTGGGGTCAACAGACGCACGGTTGTAAATGATCCGCCGGTTTACCGGCCAGCACCAGGCAAATTCAGGATACAGGCCGATCTTGTTGGGCGCGTCCTGCTGACCGCGGCGGGCCGACATATTGCCCTTTTCCGTGTAACTGTTGCAGTAGAGCCAGTTGCCGGACGAGGTTGAGCCGTCAGCCTGCAGATAGGCAAAACTCGGGACAAGGGTTCCTTTTTTGAAAGGCTTGTCCTTGACAGTGACATCTTTCAGAAAATAGCCGTTGATCTCCTTGGCAACTTTGTGCGGGTCATAAACACCGTCTGTCACATAGTCCCACTTGAGATTGCGGATGGGTTCGGGAAATTTTCCGCCTTCCGCATAGACCTCTCTGATCTTTTTGCCAAGCTCCATGATGATATCGCCGTCGGGCCTGCTGTTCCCCTTGGGCTTGGGCCCCTGGTACCGCCACTGCATCCATCGGCCGCTGTTGGTGATGCTTCCCTCTTTTTCAACAGAAACACAGGCCGGCAGCATGAACACCTCGGTTTTAATGGAAGCAGGGTCCATTCCCGGACCTTTCCAAAAGGAGCCGGTCTCATTGTCAAAAAGATTGACATTCACCATCCAGTCCAGCTTTTTCATGGCTTTCCGGGTCTTGTCGGCATTGGAGCCGCTGCATGCGGGATTCTGGCCCCATGCGAAAAAGCCTTTGATGGTTCCGTTGTACATTTCATCAAACATATCCAGCCAGGAATATGCCTTGGCGTCATCCACTTTGGGCAGCCATTCATACCCGAAATCGTTCTCCCTATTCGCTTTTTCGCCGAAAAAGGATTTGAGAAGGCTGACAGAATATTTGGGATAATTCCCCCACCAGTTTGCGGACAGCGGATCACTGGTTTCCGGGGTCCACTTTTCATTATACGCGGCAAGGGATACATTGGATGCTCTCGGGGTCTTGAGATAACCGGGCCATATATGCCACAGGAGGCAGTGATCTGTTGATCCCTGAACATTTGACTCCCCGCGCAGAGCGTTGACGCCGCCGCCTGCAACACCTATGTTACCGAGAAGGAGCTGGATGATGGACATGGTCCGGATGTTCTGGGTTCCCACTGTGTGCTGGGTCCAGCCCATAGCGTACATGATTGTGCCTGCTTTTCCCCTTGCACCGGTGGCCGCGTAGGTTTTGTAAATCTGAAGCAGATCAGCTTCCGGCGTCCCCGTGATTTTGGATACCAGATCAGGCGAATACCTGCTGAAATGCTTCCCCAGAAGCTGCAAGACGCTGCGGCTGTCTTTCAGACTGCGATCCATTTTCGGAACTCCGTTTTTGTCCGTCTGAAACGCCCACCTGCTTTTGTCGTATTTCCGGGTTTTGGCATCATACCCTGAAAAAAGCCCGTCTTTAAACGTGAAGGACTTGTCCACCAAAAACGCCGCATTGGTATAGGCGGCCACATACTCTTTACTATAAAGGTCATTGTCAAGGATGTACTTTATCATTCCCCCCAGGAACGCAATATCCGTGCCGGACCGCAAAGACGCATAAATATCCGCCTTGGAAGATGTCCGGGTAAACCGGGGATCCACACTGATAAGCGTTGCCCCGTTCAGTTGTGCCTCGGTGACGTATCTGAAGGATATGGGATGATTTTCAGCAGCATTGCTTCCCATGATGAGGATGCAGTCGCTGTTTCTGATGTCAATCCAGTGATTGGTCATTGCCCCGCGTCCGAACGACTCTGCCAGAGCCGCAACAGTCGCGCTGTGTCAGATACGGGCCTGATGTTCCACATAGACAAGCCCGAGGGAGCGCATCAGTGTCTGGTAAATCCAGCACTCCTCGTTGTCCAGGGCAGCACTTCCCACTGATGCAATCTCGGTGGTACGGTTCACCACCTGTCCTTTTTCATTTTTTTCCTTAAAAGAAGCGTCCCTTGTGGTCTTCACTCTTTTGGCAATTTCCGTCAGAGCCCAGTCCCATGACACTTTTTTCCATTCTTTGGCATTTGGTGCCCGGTACATCGGCTCTGTCAGACGATTTTCAGTTTCAGCCAACTGTTTGAGTGAAGCCCCTTTTGAGCAGAGGGCACCCCGGCTGATCACATGATCCGGGTCCCCTTCGATGTTGATGACGCGGCCGTCCCCTGCCTTGTCCGTATGCACAATGGCCCCGCATCCCACTGCACAGTAACAGCAGATGGTGGTGGTTTCTTTGGCATGTCTGATTTTGAGATTCCGGGCATGGGACTGAATTGCCGCTGTGTCGCCTCCTATGGCCGCAGTGTAGCCGCCGCTGAAAGCGAGACCGGCAGTCGCTGCCCCGGTAATCTGAATGAACTTCCTTCGTGTTACATCCATAGCTCCTTCCTTTCTCTTTCAGTATGTTAAGTGATTATAAAGGATTATGCTCTGCTGTCCGGTTCAGATTGACAAAATCCGAACCGAACCTGCCGGATTTGTCAATCCGGCAGGAATTTTTCCGTTCTTATGCTGAAGCATATCCGAATATATTCAAACAATTACACTCTGTTGAGATGAAAATCCAAATAAAACTGATGAATTTTTATATTATAAAATAATTTCTGTCAAGAAATGAATTGTATTCATCATCAATTTTTGAACAATAATTGAAACAGGGGGCAGAATGGAGAAAGCATTTGATATAAATCTGAAAAAAGGCTGATTTTCAGGTCATGAAGCCGCCTTTCTGACGGTAAAAAAACAGGTTTGAGACGGAAAAAATCGGGGATGATTCTGCGTATTGATGACCGGAACTGTAAAAAAATAGCAGTGAATCAGCAAGAAATGGAAAAATGCAGATGAAAAAACAGCTTGATGACGTATTTTTTATGTGATAAACGATTCAGTGGGTTTTAACTTTTAACCTTTAACCTTCAGCCTTTAACTTTCAACCTTCAACCTTCAGCCTTTAACTTTCAACCTTCAACCTTCAACGAATATGTCCGAATCTG
>JAOZLU010000042.1:3854-22760 GCA_029934695.1 Desulfobacterales bacterium
AAGTCGCCCGGTTCGGATTGGCAAATCCGAACCTCAGAAAGCAGAAGATAAGGAGATAATGAAAACAGATAAAATACTTTTGGATCACGGAAGCGGCGGGAAAGTATCACATCAGATGATTTCCGATATGATGCTTCCCATATTTGACAATCCCATCCTTTCCCAACTGGATGACGCGGCTGTATTTGATATACAGGGGAAGCGGTTTGCCTTTTCCACCGACACTTATGTGGTTGATCCCATTTTTTTTCCCGGGGGAAATATAGGAGACCTTGCGGTAAACGGAACGGTGAATGATCTTGCGATGTGCGGCGCAAGCCCGATATATCTCAGTGCGGGGCTGATTATTGAAGAAGGCTTTTCAATAGCGGACCTGGAAAAAATACTGAAAAGTATGAGTATCGCGGCGGGAAAAGCAGGCGTTCAGATTGTGACCGGGGATACCAAAGTCGTGCCAAAAGGTGCGGCAGATAAGATATTCATCAACACATCCGGCATCGGACTGATACCGTCTCATATAGACATCGCAGGCAACAAGGCGCGCCCCGGGGATAAGATCATTCTGAGCGGAACCATTGCCGATCACGGCGTTACCATCCTGACCCAGAGAGAAGGTATGGCTTTTGATTCATCGCTGACAAGCGACACAGCACCGTTAAACTTCATGGTAAAAAAGATGCTGTTAAGAACCAGGGATATCCATGTACTTAGGGACCCGACCCGGGGCGGCGTGGGAACCACCCTGAATGAAATTGCAGGGAGTTCCGATGTGGGAATAAGAATTTATGAAGAAAACATACCGATCAGGGATGAAGTCGCCGGAATTTGCGAGCTTTTGGGGTTTGATCCGCTTTATGTCGCAAATGAGGGAAAGCTCATTGCTTTTGTGGAACCGGATCACGCTGAAATGGCTCTCACAGCAATAAAATCGGACCAGTTTGGAAAAGACGCTTGTATTATCGGCGAGGTCGTCCCGGACCATCCCGGTAAAGTGGTCATGCAAACCCGTATCGGCGGGACCCGGATTGTGGACATGCTGACCGGGGAGCAGTTGCCGAGAATCTGCTGATGAGCCTGTGCCTGTGTCTTTCGGACACGGATGCACACAGAATCCTCGGGACAAGACCCGATGAGACAGCATGCTGATTTTCTGAATCAATATAAGGACAAGATGATGCCACCCTATTCTGTTCCCCGGGCACTCTGCCGGGCTGAGGAAACAATAAAACGGAGCCGTTTCATTGGCACCGCTGCACATACCCCTTCACCGGAGGATGCGAAATCGTTTGTCTCACAGATCAGGGGCGAATTTTCGGATGCGACACACAACTGCTGGGCATACACGGCCGGGCCGCCCGGAAGCACTGCCCGGATCGGAATGAGCGATGACGGCGAACCCCGCGGCACAGCAGGCCGCCCCCTGCTGAATGTGCTTCTCCATTCCGGCATCGGAGAGGTCACAGTGGTGGCGACACGCTATTTCGGGGGTACCAAACTCGGTACCGGCGGTCTGGTCCGTGCGTATTCAGGCATCGCCAAAAAGGTGCTTTCCGCACTGGAAACCAAAGAGAAAATCACACCGGTCTGCCTGTCGGTCATTGCAGATTATTCATACATCTCCGCACTCAGACGCATGGCAGAATCATTCAGGGCAAAGATCATAAAAGAGAGTTATGGTGCAGATGTCTCCTATGTTTTCAAACTGCCGGAGGAAAAGGCCGAAGCGTTTCAAATATCAATGCTTGATCTGACAAACGGCGAAATAATTATTGAGTCGAAAGTAAGCAAAATTTAAAGGAGGAGGATACCATGTCTTCACATCAGGAAAAGATTAATGCGCTCAGACAGACATTTTCACCGAAAATAAAGTTCGGGGATCTGAAAAAAATCGTAACGAATCATTTGGAAATTGAAAGCGATGCTTTTTATGAACTGACAGAAGCATTGACATCCGGGCAAAACCCGAGTTTCAAGGATGACTATGAATCGAAATGGGCCTGTTACTATCTGCCCGTGGAAGATGACGGCGAATGCATCTGCACGGCTGTCTCCATTTTTCTCTCCTATAAAAAGATCTGCTATGTCACGTTTGACAACATTTCACGATATGGCGGTGCAGCGGTTGACAAAGGGGCGGATGAGGTTCCGGAAGATTACGCGCTGATTTTTGATGAGATTTCCCGGTTTGTGCCTTTTGTAAATGAATACGGCGACGCTTTGTTGCAGAAACTGTATCCATACAGGTGGCGCATGGGGCGCGTCAGACGGAAATTTGTCTGTGACACGTCACGGCTGATGTCAGAAGAGGCTGGCGAGAGGCTTGTTTCAGCGTATGAGAAGCACCTTGAGAAAAATTTGTCCGTATCTGAAATTTCGTTGAATGATTATCTGAAAACGGCTGAGTTTTGTTATCGTGCTGCTTTTCCTGAAGATATCAGCAGGCTTTTACAGCAGATGCGCGTCACCGAGGTGTCGGCCGAGCGGCTGCACAAGCAATGGGCTGACGGACGGCATGGGGGAATGCTTTTTTTGAAAGACCCGGACAGCAAAAAGGAGTATATGGACTGGCTCCTTTCCCGCGAATGGGAAGGCGCACATCCTTTTGAAATTGTTTACAGCGGGAATGTTCACGGCATTTCCCTTGATCCGCCCAATAAAGAGGAATCCCAGTATCGTCTAAGCGTGATTGATCCGTTTTATAACGATGACTTTTTGAAGATGGTTGCGGCACTTATCGAAAAGGAAGTCCCGTTCAGAACTTTCAGCTTGCAGAATATTGTGGAATATTGCAGGGGAGAATCCTACATGAACGTGAACAGGCCGTCCATGCGGGATGAAATATTGAGTTACAGGCATTCAGAGGAGGAAGAAGAGAAATATTTTTCTCACATCGAGTGGGATAAGATTCAACTCCTTGAGCCGTGTTCTCCTTCTCAAGATGAGGCATGAATCAGTTAAGCGCGATTTGTCAATCCCCCGGGAGCTTGTCTGGTCCATCACAAGGCTGCTCGGTTCGGATTGCTAAATCCGAACCCTGAACGCCGGGGGATTTGTCAATCCCCCGGGAGCTTGTCTGGTCCATCACAAGGCTGCTCGGTTCGGATTGCTAAATCCGAACCCTGAACGCCGGGGGATTTGTCAATCCCCCGGGAGCTTGGCTGCGGCTCGGGGCGTGATCTGCTCTGGCTGAAAAACCGGGGCTTTCATGTCATCGGGTTTGAGCGGTCTCCGGGGCTGGCTGAACTGTGCCGGATGCCTCTTGAGGCAATGCTTTCAACTTTGTTCGGGATTGCGAGAACAAACTGCCTCAGATTATTCCGCATGGAAAAGTCCTTCGTGTCATTATTTGGAAACAGCGGGAACACGGAGAAAAGTTACATAACCGGTATATTCTTTCCGAGTTTGCAAGCATAATGCTATGCACCGGACTGGATGAGGCGAATGATAAGGCCTCCGTGGAAACCGATGATGTGAGACGGTTATCAGGACAACAGCATGATTTCTGTTAGAAGCAGTATGTCACTTCACCGGCTTTTGACCGTGTTGGAAGACCTGCTGAGATAAGCGGCATGAAACAGAGCCTTGCATCTGCGGCATAACAGTAAAGGAGTTGGCATCATGGAAGAATCCTGTCAGACAAACGAAAATGGACCTGTCTATTTTCTTGATTTAATCGTGGAGAATGTCCGGTGCTTCAGGGAAAAACAGACGCTTGACTTGTCAGACGGAGAGGGGATGCCAGCCCGCTGGACTGTTCTTCTCGGGGATAACGGCACGGGGAAGACGACGTTGCTGAGATGTCTGGCAGGCTTGGAACCTTTTGATGAGTATAGCTTTGATCCTTCGGAAGAGAAAGAGATAATTCCCAAATGCTACTTTTTTAATAATAAGAAAAATTTGATCAGCATAAATAAAAAAAGTTATATAATCGGGACTTCAAATTTCTATATGGGGTTTTTCAATTCTGACAGATATGAAAAGTTTGGTGGTTTTAAAGTATCTTACGGAGACCTTGTGGGAATAATTCCTTTGAATTCTGAATACATATATTTGCCTGCCAGAATATTTAAAAACTTGGTCGTTTACGCATACGGAGCCTCTCGTCGGATGGGAACCGGAGCTTTGTCAGAAACTCAGAGTCCTGACAGCTCTGCAAGTCTCTTTTACGATGATGTCAGCCTGATCAATGCGGAAGAATGGCTTCTGCAAGCCGATTTTGCCGTGAAGAGCGCAGATGATGAGAGCAAACCCTATTTTGAGAACCGCTTTGCCAGGATAAAAAAACTTCTGACCGAGCTGCTCCCGGATGTGGAGAATATCAGAATAAGGCCGATTACAAAAGAGCAGAAGAAGCCCGGCGTAGAACTCAGAACGCCTTACGGATGGGTGGGACTTAAAAATCTGAGTCTGGGATATCAGACCCTGATCGCCTGGATGGTGGACCTGGCGAACCGCCTGTCCGAACGCTATCCTGAAAGCGAGAATCCCCTGTCCGAGCCGGCGATTGTTCTTGTGGATGAGATTGATCTGCATCTGCATCCCCGATGGCAGAGAACCATCATCCGTCATCTGACGGACATCTTCAGCCAGACCCAGTTCGTCGTCACCGCACACAGCCCGCTCATTGTGCAGTCCGCACAGGATGCCAATGTGGTCCTGCTCAGACGGGAGGGCGATCAGGTCATCATTCACAACAGTAGGGGCATATTTGTTGCATTTAAAGAGGCAGAATACGCTTCGATGATTTGCTGCGCCACGCGAGATGAATTCAGGTTTTAAGAACAGTGGACAAAAGACGGATGTGCCTGAGTTAAAACCACGAAATACACGAAAATTTCGGGTACGGAACATTCCCGTATTTTTTGTATCTTTTCGTGTGTTTCGTGTGTTTCGTGGTTAAAAAAGCAGGAGCCTGGGATATCCTTTTTCAGAAATCGCCTAATGAGGCTGTTCATCATGTCAGACTTTTATCAGCAAAATTACAGAGAATATCACGAAAAGACGTTTCGCATTGATCCGTCTTCCATTTTGCTTCCGCCTGCCCGACGACTTGCTCCCGGATCGGTCATACTGGATGCGGGGTGCGGCTCAGGGCGTGATCTGCTCTGGCTGAAAAACAGGGGCTTCAATGTGATCGGATTTGAACGCTCCCCGGGGCTGGCCGAACTGGCACGGGAGAATGCCGGATGCGAGGTCATCCAAGGGGATTTTGAATTGTATGATTTTTCCGGGTTCTCGGCAGATGCGATTGTTCTGACAGGGTCCCTGGTTCATGTTCCGCACAAAAGATTTCGGAAAGTGTTCGGAGCTGTCACGGCCGGCCTGAAAAACCGGGGATATGTGCTGGTGAGCCTGAAGGAACCTTAAAAATTTACTCATTGCTTAATTCGGATCAGCAAATCCGATCAGGCAATGAATTTCGGATAAACTGAGGCAGGAATATGGGTACTGTGGTTACAGTTATGAATATGAAAGGCGGCGTGGGAAAGACAACCGTAACAATGCACTTGGGTGGCATGATTGCGCTGTATTCGATTGGAGACAAGGAGAGAAGTGTCCTGCTGATTGACTATGACCCTCAGTTCAATCTGACCCAGGCGTTCATACCTGACAGAATTTATTTTCAACTTGAGAAGGCCCGCAAAACAACCCTGTCCATATTGCTGGATGACGATACAGATATTGATCCCTATCACCTTCAGGTGCCTGGAAACATGAGTCCCCCGAAAGTCCGGGAACTGTCTTATAAGCTATATGACAGGCTCGACATTATCCCTTCGACCCTTGACCTGATGTATCTGGCCCTGGGACAGCCGGAGAAAAGAATCAAACCTTTTGAAGAGCGTTTCGACAAATTCATCGCTCAGTGCCGTGAGCATTATGATCTGATTCTGATTGATTGTCACCCTGCCGGATCGCTTTTCACCAAGACCGCTTTGACGAATTCTGATCACGTTCTGATTCCGGTTGCTCCGCAGCGTTACGCCATTCGTGGAATCGGTCTGATGTTGCAATTTATTGAGGCCAAAAAATTAGGAGCATCCCCTGTTCCCCACATTTTGTTCAACATGACGGCCGGGAATGAAATATCAGCCGAGGAGAAGGAGATTCGCAATAATCCGAAATTTGGCGGAAAATGTCTGCGTTCGACACTGAAAAAATATAAAGTCTTCTCCGATCCTTTGGAGGGAAACGGCTTCGTATGGGAAACCCATAGTAAATCACGGTGGAGTCGCGAAGCCTTTGATAACATTGAATCCGTTACCAAAGAGTTTCTCAGTAAAATATGAGGATTTGAAAAATGAAAACCGACACAAAAGAGCGTGCAGCGCGGCTGTTTTTGTCATCGCTTCTCAGTTCCGATCTTTCCCGGCATGATATCCGTGAAATATCAGAGGCGCTTCTGGCGGACAATGAATTCAGCAGGCATCTCGGAATGCTGATTGAAGGGATCGTGCGGAATATGGCCCCTCCTGAGATGAAGATAAGGCCGCTGCCGACATTTCAGGATGACAATGGCGTTGTTAATCAGACGGTTTCACTTATCAGAAAGAAACGGCTGTCCAAAAAAATGATTACATCCGTCATGGCCTCAGTCTCTCCGGGATATGCCCAGTATTACGGCACCATGCCAGAAAAGTTCACTCTCAAAGAGATGCTGGAAAAATTTCTTGATTACAGCGGTCCGGGTGCATTCTCTGACTTCATGGATATGCTTCAGCACAGGAATCTCAGTGATGGGAGTCAGATCAGAGATGGGAGTCAGGTCAGAGACGGCTATCTGGAAGGAATTATGAACAGATAATGACACGAAAGAAACTTGAACAGGTAATGACACGAGAGAAACTTAAAACCGCGCTTTCTTCGGTGGATTGGAACGCCAATATCAGCGAGTTTGTGAAAGAAACATCCTTAACTGGGACGATTGCCAACTGCAACCTGAGACTGGCGATCTGGTCCAGACAGTTTGAGGAAACAGACAAAGGAAATCCCGCACTTCCGTTTATCAGGGAAATGCAGATTGCCGGGCATCATACAGCCGCTCTGACAGGTCTCGCACTTTACAAACCGGCCGCGGCCGCAATGCGGACGCTTCTGGAAACAACGCTGTTTTACACTTATTTTCGCTGTCATCCCTGTGAATTGGCAACTTTGGTGCGAAATGAGGACTATTTTGTTCAGAAGTCGGATTTGTTGGATTATCACAAAAAGCACACGCCCGAGTTTGATGATTTCGGACTTGTCGGAAAAATAAACAAGTGGTATCGTCAGGTCTCATCCATCGTCCATGGACAGATTCCGGGAATCTGGACAGGGCATGAATCTCTGGCACAAACCAAACATGTCAGTGAACTTCTGCCAGTTGTTGTTGACGCTTTTCAGGAAGGAGAGGAAATTGTTCATCAGTTGTTTTTATGCACTGTCGGACGAGATCTGTGGCCCGGGTTTTCAACTGATTCAAAAAGGAAACTCCTAAAAGGTCTTCCGGGTGAGATAAAAAAAGCATTGGGCCTCGATGCGGCATAGTTCCGGTTCAGTTATGCGCTGGATCGAAAACAACTTATGAGGAGTAAATCGCATGACAAAGGAACAGTTGAAGGAAAAAATCTATGATGTTCTCAGACGAGGATATTTTGACGGCCCTGACGACGCTGTTGATGTCTCCGACGGGCCGGAGGACAGCATTCACTTAGTCATCGTCAGCCGGAAATTTGACGGCAGGCGTCTGAAAGAGAAGAACAATATGATCTGGTCCCAACTGATGCAATTCCTGGCAGCGAATGAATGGGGCAAAGTCTCCCTGTCAGTCGGGGCAAGTCCCGAAGAAATAAAAGCGTCCTGACAAAGAAGAATGCAGATGAATGGCTGTTGTAATTTCTGATTATAACGGATTTAGGGAAGACCTGCAAAGTCCTGTAGGGGCGGCATATTTGTTGCATTTAAAGAGGCAGAATACGCTTCGATGATTTGCTGCGCCACGCGAGATGAATTCAGGTTTTAAGAACAGTGGACAAAAGACGGATGTGCCTGAGTTAAAACCACGAAATACACGAAAATTTCGGGTACGGAACATTCCCGTATTTTTTGTATCTTTTCGTGTGTTTCGTGTGTTTCGTGGTTAAAAAAGCAGGAGCCTGGGATATCCTTTTTCAGAAATCGCCTAATGAGGCTGTTCATCATGTCAGACTTTTATCAGCAAAATTACAGAGAATATCACGAAAAGACGTTTCGCATTGATCCGTCTTCCATTTTGCTTCCGCCTGCCCGACGACTTGCTCCCGGATCGGTCATACTGGATGCGGGGTGCGGCTCAGGGCGTGATCTGCTCTGGCTGAAAAACAGGGGCTTCAATGTGATCGGATTTGAACGCTCCCCGGGGCTGGCCGAACTGGCACGGGAGAATGCCGGATGCGAGGTCATCCAAGGGGATTTTGAATTGTATGATTTTTCCGGGTTCTCGGCAGATGCGATTGTTCTGACAGGGTCCCTGGTTCATGTTCCGCACAAAAGATTTCGGAAAGTGTTCGGAGCTGTCACGGCCGGCCTGAAAAACCGGGGATATGTGCTGGTGAGCCTGAAGGAGGGGACAGGGAAAAAAACCGGTTCCGATGGCAGAATTTTTTATCTGTGGCAGGATGGGGATTTGCGAGAACTGTTTGCAGGCAGCGGCTTTGCAGTCCTGAACTTTTCTCGGCAGGGGTCTGTGATGGGAACAGGCGAGGTCTGGCTGGGGTATGTTCTCAGAAGAACTGTATGATTTTGCTTGACTTGTAAAACCTGTTCGGTTACATAGTCAGGTTATTCAGACTTACACTTATAATATAAAAACTTCCGATATGAACTGAACTATCGGCTTAAAACTGTTTATACCATGACTGATTTCAATGAATTACCAAACAGCGGCTTTTTTGCCAGACATGAAACCTTCTGCCCCAGATATGGATGGCTCAAAAAGGGATTTGACGGGGTTCTGAGTGACTCAGACATATTTGACACTCAGGATGCCATTGAAAAACTGGGTGTCGGCAAAAACATGGTCCGGGCGATCCGGTTCTGGGGGGTAGCCTTCAAGATCATCGAAGCCCGACAGGAATCAACCCGGCAGCGTCTGAGCGGGCCCATGAGGGGCACACGGTTTGGCAAAAAATTGCTTTCCGACAAAAACGGATGGGATCCCTTTTTGGAAGATCCCGGAACTCTGTGGCTGCTTCACTGGAATCTTTTTGTGCCACCCATTGCCGCGACCGCCTGGTCTTATGCGATCAACTTGAAAAACTTGGGTTTGTTCAGCCTACAGGATTTGGGCCGGGCACTCTCAGACTGCAAAGAGAGTGTTCCCGAACTGAGCCGCTATTCAGATTCATCTCTGGAAAAAGACGCGTCCTGTTTCACCCGCATGTATGCTCCGGGCCGGCGGTTTTCAGAAGAGATCGAATGTCCGTTCACCCAGTTGGATTTGCTGCTTTCAGGGGAAAAAACACAGACGTTTCGGTTTAATACGGATACCAAGCCTTCCCTGCCGGACATGATTTTTTTGGCAGCCTGTTTTGATTATGCCCGCCATTCCCAGCCAGACCTGAAAACCCTCGGCCTGAACAAAATTGTTTATCATATGAACAGCCCCGGAGCGGTGTTCAAGCTCTCTGAAACCGACGGGGGGCACCGTCTGGAACGTGCTGCTGAAAATCTGGATGGCGTGCTTTTCACGGAATCTTATGGAAATCGTCAGTTGCAATTTGAGCGGGAACCTGAAAACCTCTACTGGGAAGCGTTGATCCGTTATTTCAAAGATAGCGGGCACATAGGATTTAAGCGATGATTCTTTCAGATTTTGTATCACCGGATTCGGCAGTTGCCCGCTCTGTGAATTTGGAGCGGGATATGGGAGATGAGGCTGCCCTGCGTCAGTATCTTCTGACCGGCAAAGGATTGGAAATCATAGACCGCCTGACATCGGGGCTTAATGGGGAGCGGGTATCGGCCTGGTCTCTGACTGGCCCTTACGGCATGGGAAAATCCTCTTTTGTGAATTTTCTTCTTGCGCTGTGCGGCCCCGGCCAGAAAAAGGAAACCAAAATTGCCCGAAAGATGCTGAAGAATAAGGATATTCAGTTACATGACAAATTTCAGAAAATCTTAACCAAAAACCGGGCCTCGGCCAAAGGATTTTTCCGTGTTGCGGCGACCTCGTCTTTTGAGCCGATAAACCGGACTTTGGCAGACGGTCTTCATCGTTCAATCGTCAAATTTCATACAGGAGCATCTGCTGAGAAAAAATTTAGGGGTCTGTTTTCTGATATTGAAAAATCGCTCCGGCAGGAAATCATAGAAACGCAGCATCTGACAATGCTCTTTAAAAAAGTCGGGAAATTATCAGGTGTCCCTGTCACAATTTTTATTGATGAGTTCGGCAAAAATCTTGAATTCATGGCCCGGCATCCGGCCCATGGGGATCTTTATATTTTGCAGACTCTGGCAGAAACCAGCAATATTTTCTTATGGGTCTGTCTGCATCAGGCCTTTGATCTGTATTCATCAGGGCTTACATCCAACCAGATTCGGGAATGGGGAAAAATCCAGGGACGATTCGAGGATGTCTCCTTTGTGGAGCCTCGAAGACAAATGGTCCGTTTTATTGGTAAAACCCTTATCAGAAAAGGCAATGTGAAAAGCCTGAATAACAGCGTAAACAAATGGGCGAAATCTTTTCAGAATGAAATAAGCAGGTCAGATTTGACAGAACTGAAATTCCCCGAGATGGAAAACCTGACGCGTTTTTATCCCCTTCATCCTCTGACGGCTGCGATTCTGCCTGAGTTATGTGTCCGCTTTGCTCAGAATGACCGGACGCTTTTTGCATTTTTATGCAGCGGAGAGCCCAATGCTTTGCCGAGGTTTCTTTCAACTCAGACAATTATGCCCGGTTCCGGTCATCTTGTCACCTTCGGTGCGGAGTTTCTTTATGATTATTTTCTTTCTTCAGCGAACAGCGTCGCAATGGGTCGGTCCGAATCTCAGCGATGGGTTGAAATACACAGTCTTATTGAGCAATCCAAGGGGTTGGATCCTTTTTGTCAGAGGATTTTAA
Organism: Desulfobacterales bacterium; assembly: GCA_029934695.1. Classification (GTDB taxonomy): domain Bacteria; phylum Desulfobacterota; class Desulfobacteria; order Desulfobacterales; family 4be13; genus JAOZLU01. The sequence goes on from JAOZLU010000042.1 coordinate 14,944, forward strand.
AGGTCATCGGTCTTCTTAATCTGATTTCAGGGCCTTCGGGATTCCGGGCTTCGGAAAGGATGCTCTCTTTTGCATTTTTAAACCCTTTGGACTCGGATGTCAGAGATGAGGATGAGGATGTTCGGAAAGCATTGCAAGTGCTTATTCAAAAAAGAATTCTGTTCTATCGGGAATATGCTGATGAGTATCGTCTGTGGGAGGGAACTGACTTTGACATTCCCTCTGCGATTCGCAAACGCAAAGCTTCTCTGGCTTATGAATCGCTTGACAAAGTTCTGGAGCATGCCTTTCCACTGACACCTCTCATAGCATCCCGCCATTCATACCAGACAGGTACGCTGAGGCATTTTGAGAGGCATTGGTGTTCAAGTGAGCAAATTCTGAAAAAAATTCCAAAATGTTCTTCTGATGAAACAGACGGGCTGATTCTTTATTGCTTTGGCAGGGAATCCGGATTGGAAATCCCGCCTGACCGGACTGAAAACGGGCACCCGGTTGTGATCGCCTACTCAGACTGTGAGGAACAGATTCAGGAAATGATACTGGAGGCCGCCGCATCAAAGCTGGTACTGACAGATACGCCGGAGTTGGAACGGGACGGCGTTGCAAGAAAAGAGGCAGGACACACAGCGCACGCAACTGAGGAACGTCTGAAAAAACATCTTTCTGATATTTTCACACCTGGCAATTCCGATGTCACCTGGTATGCGGCTGGCCGGGCCTGTGAACTGAAGTCGGCCAGGAATCTCTCTCATCTGATATCTGAGCTTTGTGATGAAACCTATTCCAAATGCCCTGTCATCCGAAACGAGCTGATCAACCGCAAGTCTCTTTCTCCCGCGGCATCCAGAGCCAGGAGAGAGCTGATCGAGGCGATGATCATCAATGAAGCTGGGGAAAATCTCGGAATGACAGGCACGGGTCCTGAAGTGGCGATTTATCGGACCATGCTGCTGGCCGAGAAAATACATAGTCTTGGAAAGGATGGCCGGTGGCAGTTTGTGGTTCCGGAAAAAGGGAGTTCGTATTTTAAGGCGTGGAATCTCATCACCAAGTCCGTTAAAAAGGCAGACAATGAGACCATTGAGGTGACTCAGCTGACGGATGCTCTCAGACATCCTCCGTTCGGTATGAAGGAAGGGCCGATACCTGTTTTAATCTGCCTTTTTCTGATCATAAATTCTGATGAACTCGCTTTATATCAGGAGGGTGCGTTTATTCCGTATCTTGCATCTGAAGAGATGGAGCTTATGGTGAAGCGGCCTGAGTTCTTTTCCATCAGGAGATTTGCTCCGATTGGCATCCAGGGGAGGATTTTCCAGATTTACAGGAATCTGCTCAACACAAGCCCTGTTCCGGGAGACACCCCAGTCAGAAATGCCACGATGGTCAGCGTTGTGGGGCCGCTTGTCCAGTTTGTCAACAGTTTGCCGGATTATGTCCGTCACTCCAGAGCATTGACGCGGGAGGCGCAAAACGTCCGTCATACACTTTTACAGGCAAAAGATCCCATCCGGCTCCTGTTCACGGATATTCCGAACGCAATCGGGCTGTCACCCTTTGATGAACAGGAATCTGTCTCGGAAGAGGATGTCAAAGAATTTCAGGTTCGTTTCCGGACGGTTCTTGCTGAACTTGCTCAGTCTTACAGCGGTCTGATCAAAAGTGTGAAAATGGTTCTCACAAAGACGTTCGGATCGGGAGGCAGCGTGAGATCCCTGCGAGCGGAACTGAGAAAACGTGCGACCCCTCTTATCAGAAAATGCGGCGATAAGGAACTCAGTCCATTCTTGGGGGCCATCGCCGGTGCCTCGGGCAGCGATGAGGATTGGATTATCTCTGTTGCGACAATCGTCAGCAAACGGCCGGTTGACTCCTGGAGGGACAATGACATTCAGGTGTTCTCATCCCGCATGCATGATTTTCATAAGCGGTTCAGGGCGTTGGAATCTGTTGCTCTGGCTGAGAAAAACAAGCCGCCGGAAGTGGGGAAAAATAAGGAGGCAAGGTGGGTTTCAGTGACGCTGCCTGATGGCAAAACCTCAAGCGATGTTATTTGGACAAACAAATCCAAAAAGAGGAAGCTGGAAAAGGAATTGGCGGCATTGAAAAAACGGTATTCCAAGGAGGAGCTTGAGGGTCTTTTTGCCATGTTAGGTGAACACCTGCTGAAGAAAACCGCATGACAAAGGAACTGCCGCACAATCCCTCTCAGACAGATAAAAATAAAATGAGGGAAAGAAAGAATGAGGATCAAAGTGAAATCGGATATGACGATATGTTTCCATAAAAAAGAGCAGATTAAAAAAGCTGTTATTTCTCTGGGGTATTCAGACGCAATGATTCAGGAGAATTTCAGCTTTTTAGGGCGCAAAGGGAAATCAACTGCCCATATAATTGCTTTCGGCAGCAGCCGGCATTTTGATCTGGAAACCGCTTGTCTCGGTATCCATTTTCAACAGAACGGCAATTTTGAAATACTCCATGATTTTATAATGCTGGCAATACCTTACGCCATTCTGGCTTATCCGGATAAAGTAGAAATCTGGCCATTAAGGGAAAGCGGACCTGACAGAGAGAACAAGGTTGAACGCCCTTACGACCGGCTTGATGATTTTTTTGCGGAAAATCGTATCAATTTTACGCCTGATTCCATATTAAAAGCCAAAGAGCAGGGAAGGCAGCTTTCTTTCGCTGATTTGGATATGGGACTGCTTTATGAGTGGAGTTTCAATGCCACAAAAGAGAGGTTGAAATCAAATTTTGAATCGGCAATTGAAAATGCCAAGATGAAGTTAAGGAAAACGCAGTTTCACGCTCTCGGCAAAGTAAGTATCAAATTGCTGGCAGCCTCTGTTCTTCAGGATAAAGGTTACCTGAAAACATGTCCTGATCTTTCTGTTAATGATGTAAAAATCCTGAAATCCGCTCAGAGCTTTTATCCGAATTATTTTTTGACAGAGGATATTCAGACTCTGGATAAAAAAATTCTTGAAGGGCTGTTAAAAGATATCCGATCAGGAGGATGCGTTTTCACGAATCTCACCACCGAAATGTTGGATCACTTGTATCAATATGCTTTTGTGGATGACAAACTGAGAAAGAAACTCGGTATTTATGCGACTCCGCCTAAATTAGCCCGGATGATAACAAACAATCTTCCTTTTGAAGATATCAGACCGGAGGATTTATTTTTATTGGACGGAGCATGCGGCTCAGGCAGTCTCCTGGCAGCCGGACATAAACGCCTTTACGATCTTCTTCCTGTATGTAAAAGCGAGGAGGAGAAACATCAATATCTTTCAGACCATATTTCAGGGATCGACAGAGACCCTTTTGCAACGGAAATAGCCCGCCTTTCCTTACTTCATGAAAGCCTGCCTTCGGGTAATAAATGGAATATCCAAACTAAGGACTTCCTGAAAACAGGTTCACAGGATTTTCCTGCCAGACCTTTGGTAATCCTGGCAAATCCGCCTTATCGGGAAGCCCGCGGAGAAAGCAGCATTGAAATGGCTGTCCCTTTTGTGGAGAAAAATCTTGATCTGCTTCGTGACCGCGGACTGATGGCCATTATCCTTCCGGAAATATTTTTACAAAAATCAAGTTGCCGGAATGTTCGCAGACGTATCCTGCATGAATGTGAAATACTTGATGTCTGGCAGTTGCCAGAGGGTGTTTTTGAAGAATCCGGTTCGGCAACAACCATTTTGTTTTTAAGAAAGAATACAAAAAAAACCGGGAGTCTGCCTGTAAGGATAAAACGGGTGTTGAATGAAGATAAGGCATTGTTTTTAAATCGCGGACATGCCAGTTTTTCTTATGTGTTTCCCAATCAGAATCATTGGCTGCAGACCGATTTTCAAATCATCCCCAATGTTTTTCAAAGATTATGGGATAAGCTTTCCGGATTTCAAAAATTGGGAGATATGGCGGAAATCAGAAACGGGATAACTCCGGGGAAAGGCAGGGAAGATCATTTTTGCCATGATGACCCGCCCCCAGGATGGAAAAAATGGCTGAACGGTCCGTCAGCCATCCGCCATTTCCTGATTGACTGGGAGAATCAGAGGAGAGGTGCTAAGAGGCCCTTTGGCAATCGTTATGTGAATTGGCCAGGTAAATTATATCGTCCAGTAACCGATCTGAAAGAAATCTTTGATGCCAGGAACAGAAAAATCATAATGAATGCCCGGAGAAATCCGGATACCCGTTGGCGTATCACAGCAGCTATAGATGATGCCGGTTATTTTCCCAGCTATGACTTATTTTTGTTGTTTGATTTAAGTAATAAGGTAACGCTGGAGGAACTTACAGCTATATTAAATCATTCTGTGTCAAGTGCGTGGATTGACGATCATATCAGATCGAAATATTTGCGTAAAGATGAATTAGACCAACTCCCGTTCCCTGAATTTGACGAGCTTCAGAAAAAGGATTTGAAACGCCTTGTCAGAAAGTTGATGCGTAATCCGAGTGCTGCCGAATATAAAAAAATAATAATTCAGATTGATGAAATTTCAGACAGAGCTTACGGACTTTCAGATGATGAAAAAACATTTTTAAAAGAGTCCGGGTTTGTCAGAAAAGGATTTGATGAAGATAACTTTGAAAAAGAGAAAAAATTTTTTCCCAATAAAATCTGGATTATTACCGGAATTGTTGAAGATATTGATGCAAGCCGCAATAAAGTCCAAGTCTGGTTCAGAGGTTTTGGTGAGGATGCTGTTGAAATTCCGATACCACGGGAGATGCCAGGCTGGGCCCTCAGAACCCAAGTCGCATTTGATGCGGAAATTCCTTTTAAACAAAGGCATGCCCCGGATTGGTCTGAACTCCGTAACTTCCAACCAATCAGATATAGCTATATGGATGAAGAAGAACTTTTGGCAAAACTTGATGTATAAGGATAAACAATATGAAATCTTTGAAAATAGCGTTTTTAAGTGTGGGGCATGGCGATTCTTCTGTCATTATCTTTTCTGATGGAAAATCCGCGGCAGTTATTGATACTCCCAAGGCGCAAATTACGTTTGATTATCTTGTTGAGCATAAGATTGATTCTTTGAAGTGGGTTATGATTTCTCATACGCATGCAGATCATTCAAACGGTATTATCGATCTGATCAAGCATTTTCATAAACAACGCGGCACCATTGAAACCATATATTACAATCGTGACACTATAAGTGAAAACCAGAAAACCAGATATAAAACCAGATATATAGTCTTGTTAAGAGAGATTCTGAGTCTGATAAATCGGAATATTGTTCAAAACCCCGGAAGACCTGCTCTCATGTCCTCAACTTTTGACACGAATGAAAATATTGCCATTAAAATCCTGCACCCGGACCATGACGATATTACCAAAGCCATAGCCTGCTCACACAGAAAAAATGATGCAAGTGTTGTTGTTCAGCTCCTGTTCGGGAAATTTTCAATTTTATTCACGGGCGATTTGTCAGCTCATGGTTGGAAATGCTTAAAAGCACGAAATTTGAATCTGAGTTCCGATATTTTAAAATATCCTCATCATGGCACCTGGTTTAAAAGCGTTCCGGATATGATTGATGACATCAATCCTCAATATGTCATACTTTCGTATGGGAAACCGAGTGAGAAAATATACAAGCTGCCTGCTTCTGAGACGATTAATTATTTAAAAACAAAGAAGATAAAGATTTTTTCAACCAAATCCTCTCATCAGGAGTTTGTTATAACCTTAAAGTCAATAAAACAATTAAAATAAAAATGCTTTGTTTGAATGACTGATTTCTATCTATATATGTGACTGACAATATTATGCGCCGGATCGAAAGCAACTTATGAGGAGCAAACCCCATGGCAAAGGAACAATTGAAAAAGAAATTCTCAGAAAAGGACACTTCGACGGCCCTGACGACGCTGTTGATGTCTCCGACGGGCCGGAGGACAGTATTCATCTGATCATCGTCAGCCGGAAATTCGACGGCAGGCGTTTGAAAGAGAAGAACGATATGATCTGGTCCCAACTGATGCAATTCCTGGCAGCGAATGAATGGGGCAAAGTCTCCCTGTCAGTCGGGGCAAGTCCCGAAGAAATAAAAGCGTCCTGACAAAGAAGAATGCAGATGAATGGCTGTTGTAATTTCTGATTATAACGGATTTAGGGAAGACCTGCAAAGTCCTGTAGGGGCGGCATATTTGTTGCATTTAAAGAGGCAGAATACGCTTCGATGATTTGCTGCGCCACGCGAGATGAATTCAGGTTTTAAGAACAGTGGACAAAAGACGGATGTGCCTGAGTTAAAACGCACTGCTTCTGTTATACTGAATAAAATGGAAAAGAATGAGTAAAAAAAGCAAAAAAGTCAGACATATTCTGTCGCTTTCAGGCGGCAAGGACAGCGCTGCTTTAGCGGTGTATCTGAAAGATAAAATTCCTGATCTTGAATATGTGTTTCTGGATACGGGGTATGAGTTGCCGGAAACGTATGAATATTTGAAACGGATGCGGGCAATTTTGGGGATTAAAATAACTGCTCTGAAATCAAGACGTGATTTTGATTTCTGGGTGAACATTTTCAGAGGTTGTTTACCTTCACCTCAAAATCGTTGGTGTACACGGAAGCTGAAAATAGATCCATACGAAAAACATATTGGCTCTGATCTTGTACATAGCTACATTGGAATAAGGGCTGATGAAAATCGCGATGGTTATTTTTCATCTAAGAAAAATATAATTCCGTATTACCCATTTATTGAAGACGAACTTATTAAATCTGATATTATCCAAATTCTTGAAGATTCAGGGCTTGGCTTACCTAAATATTATAGCTGGCGGAGCAGGTCAGGATGTTATTTCTGTTTTTTTCAAAGAAGACACGAATGGATCGGACTTTATGATAATCATCCAGAACTGTTTGAAAAAGCTTGCGAATACGAATCAAATCATTTAGATAAAAGACTTTATACATGGATAGAGAGAGAATCTTTGAAACAACTTTTGGCGAGGAGGGATAGCGTTTTATCTGGCATTTTTACCAGGCCTGTAAAAAAATGTTCTTCCAAAAGCAAAAAACTGTGTGATAGGCTTAAATCTATCCATTTTTCTGTTGATGACGGCAGTATTCTTCGAGAAGCTTTTTCGAGCAATAAACAACTATCTAATTTAAAGGAAGAAGATGAACCATGTCTGATATGCACTCTTTAAAATCAATGGATGATTTTTTGAATTTAATAGACACGATATCCCCACGAAAATCGCGTAAGGAAGTCAGCCCACACAAGTATATTCTTCTTCTCACCTTATGCCGAATAGTCAACAGGTTTCCGAAACGCTCCAATCATTTTCCATACGACGATGAGCTTACGGCCACTTTTGCTGCTATCTGGAAGGAATTCTTTTCCACTCCGTCTGGCTTGCCTGAATATCCTTACTATCATCTTTCATCTTCACCTATATGGAATCATGTAATATGTAAAAATAAAGAATATGAGTATAATTCATATAAGCGTTTTACTCCTAAAAGGATCAAGGAAACCATCGAATACTCATACTTGCATCCGATATTATTTGAATTTCTCAAAGATGAGCAGAAGTATGAAAAATTTGTTGAAAAACTGGAAGAACAAATTCTGCCAACCTTCAAAAAGGACAAAACTGAAAAAGTTAAGGAGCTGTCAATTACGTTTCCGAAAAGAAAAAACAGCGGTTCCCCATCCGTTAAAATTCAAAGCAAATTTCCCCATGAACAACAAGCTATTGAAGCCATCATCAAGGCTCTCGGCAATCAGGTGGAATTCGTTCCCAATTATTTTCTTCATGATCCTTCAAC
>JAOZLU010000427.1 GCA_029934695.1 Desulfobacterales bacterium
AACATCCAACATCGAACATCCAACATCGAACATCCAACATCCAACATCCAACATCAAGTTTATATGTATTGCCCGCCATCCACTTTTATGACTTCACCGGTGACGTGCCTGGATTTGTCTGAAGCGAGAAATGTGATGACATTTGCCACGTCTTCCGGCAGACCAACGCGTTTGAGAACAATTTCATTCATTGCCAGTCCGATGATTTTGTCACGCGCATCAGAGTCTTTGAGCATTGCGGTCTCAATCAGACCGGGAGCAACCGCGTTCACGTTGACACCGAACGCTCCCAGCTCTTTTGCAAGGGCTTTGGTATAACCGATGATACCTGCTTTGGACGCGGAATAATTGCTCTGCCCGAATTTCCCCCGCATGCCGTTTATCGAGGTGACGTTTATAATTTTCCCGTATTTCTGTTCTTTGAACAGCGGCGCAACCTGACGCACAAAATTGAAATAGCCTTTCAGATTCACCTCAATGACACGGTCCCACTGTTCCTCAGTCATCTTCCAGCATACGCCATCCCAGTTCATTCCAGCATTGTTCACAAGAATATCCACGCTGCCGAATTCGTCAACGGCTGTCTTTACCACGCGCTCGGCATCGGCGAAAGAGGATATATCGCACTGAACCGATATGGCTTTCCTGCCCATTTCACGGATTTCATTTTCAAATTTTTTTGCCTCATCCTCGTGTTTCCGAAAAAGGAGGCAGACATTGGCCCCCTCACGGGCAAAATCAAGGGAAGCAGCCGCTCCGATTCCCTGAGAACCGCCGCTGACAATCGCATTTTTACCTTCTAAAAGCATTTCATACTCCTGCATGTTATGTTCGGAGCCGGGATGATCTTTGAAACACTGATATTTCAAATGATTCAGCCCTGCTCACAGTGGTCAGATAAATCCATTTTCTAATCATTTTAAAGCTAAATTAAAGCTACATTTTAATTATGTCAAGCAAAAAAAGAGGTTCAATTAAAAACGGCTATAACTATATTGTTAATAAAATGTTTTCTCATTTTGAATATTCAGGAGCTTTGACATGCTAAGCTTTATGCAAAAAACGGGCATTTTGTCATTAATGCCTGAAAATTTTTTCCCTGTCTGTTCAGATTCATTCTTCCACACTTCATTTTCTGATGGGGGAAAATGACCTGCCAGGAAGGAGCAAATCTCCCCCCTGAATACCACCCATTTTATATCAGATTCGGCTTTTTGGCATAAAAATTGCTTAATATATGCTCCCCAACATCTGGATTTATTTAAGGGAAGGGACTAAAAAATTGAAAATATCTTTTGCCTGATTTTAAGCCTGAGTGGGATATCATCATGTAATCATTTATATTTTTTCTGCCTGAATTACTGTTTTTACAGATATGCTCCCCATAGTAGGGCAAAATGCCTCCCCCCTTAAGTAGTCTTTTGCTACCTCAGAATACTGTCTCCACCCCATTTACATTTCCCTTTAATTATGACAATGAACACTTCAATATTCGTTCAATTAAGGAACTCGGGAAAAACGCATTATCCCGCCTGTGCGGGATGCAAAAAACCGCTTCGCTTAATTTTTGCACTCCTTGCGAATTTTCATGGGGTAATGCGTTTTTTCCGGGTCCCTAAGTATTTTTTCCATAAAAATTTTGAGGCGCTTGCGCAATCCCGGAAGCATTTTCTTAAAACCCATGGCAAAACTTAAAACCTAAAATTTAAAACCTTCATCAAGGATAATATCTATGAAATCGCTCAAACTTGGAACACAGCTGAATATAGCTTTTTTTGTTGCTCTGTTTGTTCCTTTGGCAGTTGCAACGATTTATTCCATTATTTATTACAGTCATAAAATTGAAGAGGAAGCCCTTCATACTGTGTCTGCCAATTTACAGGTTGCCACGCTCATTTACGATAACAAAGTTGCAGAAATGCAAAATCTGGCAAGGTCTTATGCAAAAAGAAAAACTGTGATTTTTTTCTTCAACCTCTCTCTGAATGAAAAACTGGGAAAGGACCTGGACAAGGCAGCGAAATTAAACAAAGTTGACATGGTGACGCTGCTTGACAAAGATTACAAAGTCGTTACCCGTTCCCACAGCCCCAAGCAGTTCGGAGATATTATCCCCAAAAACACCTTTATTGAAACCGCCCTTACAGGCAAAGAAGTTTCCGGCACAGAAATTGTTTCACCTGATGAACTGAAGCAGGAAAACTGGGAGATAAACCAGGATGGCTCACCTCAGAATTCTGGAACTTCGGAATTTTCAGAAGGGGCACTCACATTGACCGGTGCTGCTCCGGTATATGATCGTAATCAGAAAGAAATATTAGGTGCTATAATACTCCGGCGTGTTCTGAACAATGAGAAAAGCATCGTGGGACAGATCAATGAAAGCATGAAGATTGACGGGGCCATTTTCAAGGGAAAAAATCTTATAGCGAGCAATCTCCCGGCCCAGGATGAAAAACAATTTGCGAGTCTGTCTCCGGAGATTCAGGAAACAGTGCTTCAGCAGGGCCGCACCTTTGAGGAAGTGAACATCGTAAAAGGCGGTCACTTGGCGAAATATCATGCATTATCAGATGCCAGCGGAAAATTTGTGGGCGCGCTGATGGTAAGAATAGGCGCAGATCGTTATTCTGAAACCCGTTTCACAGCTATTGCAAGTCTTCTCGGCATTGCATTCATCGGGTTCCTTCTGGCTTTTTCCATTAAAATCATAATTCAGCGCCGCATCCTGATTCCGGTCGGAAGATTGAAGGAAGGGACCGAGCGACTTGCCGGCGGGGATTACTCATATCAGTTAAAAGTGACCTCCCAGGATGAAATCGGCATACTCGCACAGGAATTCAATAAAATGGCTATCCAACTGGGTGAGCGGGACCGGCTCAAGAATGAATTTTTGTCCAACACCTCCCATGAAATACGCACACCGCTCAACGGCATTATCGGCATTGCAGAATCCCTGATTGACGGTGTCACAGGCCCGTTGCCGAAAAATGCCCTCAGCAATCTCTCCATGATCGCCTCAAGCGGCAGACGACTGTCCAATCTGGTCAACGACATCCTGGATTTTTCCAAGCTAAAAGAAAATGTCATGGAACTCCCGGTACATCCGGTGGATATGCATGTCGTGACCGATGTGGTGCTGACGCTGGCCCAGCCCCTTGTCGGCAAAAAAACGATGGTGCTTGTCAACACCATTGATCCTGAAGCTCCCCTCATAGATGGGGACGAAAACCGAATGCAGCAGGTCATGCTGAATCTGGTGGGCAATGCCGTCAAGTTTACGGAGACAGGAACGGTGGAGGTTTCTGCCCAAGTGAACGGCGATGTCATGGAATTTACGGTGGCAGATACCGGCATCGGCATTCCCCAAGACAAATTTGATCTTATTTTTGAATCATTTGAGCAGGGAGACGGCTCTGTTTCAAGAGAATATGGCGGAACCGGCCTCGGGCTGGCCGTGACCAAACAACTGGTGGAATTGTACGGCGGTTCTGTCCGGGTGGAGTCAGTTCTGGGACAAGGATCACGGTTTATTTTCACGTTGCCCATTTCAAAAGGCAATGCAGATAAAATTCAGGAAATTTCAGTTTTCAGAGAGGCCCCCTCCTCTCCTTTGGAAACAGATAAAACCCAGAAAGCTTCAGCCGTCAGAGAAGTGGCAGTCTCCCTCACGGAAACAGATAATATCCAGAAAGAAGCTTCAGCCGTCAGCGAAGTGACAGTTCCTCCCCCAAAAACAGAAGTTCAGCCGAGAATCATTGAGAATCCGGAATTTGACGAAAAACAGTTTCAGATTCTTGCTGTGGATGATGAGCCCATCAACATCCAAGTTCTCATCAACCAGTTTTCCATGCACAATTATTCCATTATCAAGGCACTTAACGGATTCGAGGCATTGGAGGCTGTTGAGAAACATGGGAAGCCTGATCTGGTGCTCCTTGATGTCATGATGCCCAAGATGTCCGGTTTTGAAGTGTGCGAGAAACTCCGGGAAACCTGGTCGGCCACTGAACTTCCCATTATCCTGCTGACCGCCAAAAACCAGATAGAGGACTTGGTAAAAGGCTTTGAATCCGGGGCCAATGATTATCTTACCAAACCCTTTTCCAAAAATGAGCTGCTTGCCAGAACCCGGGTCCATCTCAGGTTGTCCCAGGCGATGATCGAGCGCAAACAGAAAGAAGAGGAATTAAAAGCCGCCAAGGAGTCTGCCGAATCCGCCAGCTTGGCAAAGAGCGAATTTCTGGCCAATATGAGCCATGAAATTCGTACTCCGATGAACGCCATCATCGGGATGGCTGATCTGCTTCTGGAGACCAAACTGGATCCTGAACAGCGGAAATTCGTTGAAATATTCCAGACAAACGGGGAGACGCTTCTGGAAATCATCAATGATATTATTGATCTTTCCAAAGTGGAGGCCGGTAAAATTGAGCTTGAACATATTGACTTTGATCTGATGGAGCTTCTTGAAAGAACATGCGAGCTTCTGGCCTCCCCGGCACACGGGAAAAATCTCGAACTGAATAATTTCCTGGCTCCTGGTTTGCCCGCGTTTCTCAAGGGGGATCCTGTTCGGCTGCGCCAGATCATTGTCAATCTGGTCGGAAATGCCATCAAGTTTACGAAAGAAGGCGAAGTGGTTCTCAAGTGCAAACGCATTAATGACGAGACTGAGGATGAGGCCGAGCTGCTTTTCTCTGTTTCCGATACTGGCATCGGTGTTCCGCCTGAAAAACAGGATATAATTTTTGATTCCTTCACCCAGGCTGATTCTTCCACCATTCGTAAATTCGGGGGAACCGGTCTCGGGCTGGCCATTTCAAAGCAGCTGGCCCAGATGATGGGCGGACAGATATGGATGGAAAGTGAGGCGGGACAGGGCAGCACGTTTTACTTCACGATAAAGCTGCCCGTTCAGACGGAGCCGGCAAAGCCTGTCCGCTTGTCAGCTCCGGTGAATTTTAACGGATTGAAAGTGCTTGTCGTTGATGACAACGCAACAAATCGCATGATACTGAGCACAATGCTTCACGGATGGGGTGCTCTGGTGACAGAGGCGGAAGATGGCGAGCATGGAATAGCCCAACTCACACAGGCAAATGACGCAGGCGATCCTTATGATCTGCTGCTTTTGGATTGCCGTATGCCGGGCATGGACGGGTTTGAGGTGGCGGAATATATCAAAAACAACCTTGCCTCGACAGGCACGACCATTATGATGCTCACCTCCGACAACCGGGGAGAGCATGCTGAAAAAACCCGGGAATCAGGAATCTCTTCATATATGGTGAAACCGATCAAACGCTTCGAGCTTCTCGACACGATCAACAGTGCTTTAGGGAAAGCAGACGGCTCTGAACCGGACCCGGGAAAAGCCGAACCTGCCGTATCCGAACTTCCCAGGTCCGAACATTTTTATCCTATATGGATTCTGCTTGTGGATGACTATAAGCACAACCGTTTTATTGTTCAGAAATATCTCAAAAACACGCCGTTGCAGATAGACACGGCCGAAAACGGCGAGATCGCTGTTGAAATGTTTAAGGCAGGAGAATATGATCTTGTGCTCATGGATATGCAAATGCCTATTATGGACGGTTATACAGCCACGAGGGAGATCAGAAAATTTGAAGAGGAACACAATGACAGGAAAATCCCTGTCATTGCCCTGTCCGCTTATGCTTTGAAGGAAGAAATACAGAAAAGCCTTGACGCAGGGTGTGATGAACACCTGACCAAACCATTAAAAAAGGCAAAACTGATGGAGACGATTTACAGATACTCTGAAGCCATGAAACAGGATGTGGGCGTAAAAGAGAAAGACGTGAATGCAAATCAAGAACCAGAACTCGTTGTCTGTGTGGATGAGGATTTTGAGGACCTGATCCCTGAATTCTTTGAAGATATCCATAATGATCTTCAATCCATGACAGAAGCTTTGGCAGGCGATGATTATGAAGCCGTCCGCCAACTGGCCCACAGCATAAAAGGAGCAGGCGGGGCCTACGGATTTGACGCGATCACTGATATTGCAAAACATATTGAAGATGCCGGAAAGTCCGAAAACCGGGATAATGTGGAAAAATATGTGACCGAACTTTCAGATTATCTGGAACATGTTCAAGTGAAATATGAATAGATGTTTGATGTTTGATGTTTGATGTTTGATGTTTGATGTTTGATGTTTGAT
>JAOZLU010001015.1 GCA_029934695.1 Desulfobacterales bacterium
ATTTTCAGGCTGTCACCGCTTCGGAAATGTTACAAAATTATTGATCAGGTACTTACATCTTGCCCTGATCTGCTCATGCTCTCCAAAGGCTGCCGTGCATTCCCGGAAAAAAGATGCCGCTGTTTCCAGATCATCTTTGCCCTCATGGCACTTGGCAATAAAATAAAGCAGTACGCCCTCACGCTCCCGATCTTTTCCTTTCCAAAATGAGCGGGCTGCCTGATAAAACTGAATTGCCGAGTCAAGACACCCTTTGTCCTGGGCATCTTTTCCCTGGAAAAACTGCAAAGCTGCGTCTGATTCAGGGGACAGGGGCAATGCCCGTTCCTCCAAATCTGCCGAGAGAAATGACAAAAATTCGGATTTCCGGGAAGACAGGGGATATTCTGACTGCATCAGACAGGCATCCGGTTTCAGAATCTCATCAAACAACGCTTCCGCATTTCTGACCAGCATATCAAGCAACTCATCGTCTGAAGGCTCGAACCGGGAAGGAATTCCTGCCCAGTTTTCAAAATCCGGAGCAATGCGGCCCAGTTTCCCCAATACCGCATCATCCATCCACAGCACCAGCGGAAACGGAAATTTATCACGAAACCTGTCCCGGGACAGATTGGCCCCCGCAAGCACATCCCCGAGACGGACAAGGGATTCAAACCCCGAGACAGTCAGGGCATCAGGCGAATCTTCCCCCACCGCTTTTGAAAGGGCATCTGACAGACGGATCACATCCGGCCTGAGTGCGACGGTTCGGATATCAAGGGAACATTTCTCTTGCAGGGATTCAATCAGTCGGTCTCGGAGTTCCGGATAATTGCACATTGCCAGACCAAGGGAAAATTCTCCGGGGGAGGCCTCTATTGACCATATTATATCATCTAATGTGTCATTGTTGTTTTGCATGATTCACCTCTTGGTTGCCGGTTGACAGTTTGCAGTTCCGCTAAAGGGCCATTTTTTTTCCCGTTCAAAGCGTTCTGTCTCGGGCATGGGAATCGGACGAAATTCGTTCCGGGATCCCATGTTTTTCGATAGAAGGTGCTATCTTTAAGTTCTCTGATAAAATTTCTCCAACTCAGAAAATCGCCATAAAGAATAACGAACCCCGCAATGCAATTTTTTAGGCAATTTTTCAATGTTAAAACTGTACCATTTCGCTCCCTCGAACTCACGGTTCAGTATTGGAAAATTTTCGGGTTTGCATGTGAGTGGAAAGAGATATGTATGAAACTCGAAAAACGGAATTTTTACAACGGTTCTTGGCGGATTTTGAACGTCAAAGGAACTTGGAATGCAGCCTTTTAGACACTTTTCAAACCATTTACGGCACTCCTCAGAATTCCCACACTCAGAATATCCCATAAACTCCTCACACGTCTCTCTTATCGCACAGTTCAGAAAATCACCTTTATCTCTCCGAGACATTCCTCCGCCGGAAATATCCCAATACCCTCTGTGGGGTCTGTAACGGCGTTTGCCAAGCAGGATTTCATAAGTCCCTTTCTGTTCACTAAAAACAAACAGAACACCTGCACCCTTATATTTTTTCCATTTTATCATGCGTTAAACTCTCCTTTAATGTGGCTTAAATTCGTTTTTTGATCAATTTAAAACCAGCTAAAGCCTCGGAATAAATTCCGAGGCTGAAAGCTCAAGCAGGCTAAAGCCAGCTA
>JAOZLU010000428.1 GCA_029934695.1 Desulfobacterales bacterium
TTGATGTTTGATGTTTGATGTTTGATGCTTGATGCTTGATGCTTGATGTCTGATGTTTGATGTTTGATGTTTGATGTTTGCGACTCCAACATCCAACATCGAACATCCAACATCAAATTAACTATATGAGGAGGATTCAGATGGAAATTTTGGTATGTGTCAAGAGGGTTCCCGACACCTCTGAGAATGAGATTGAGATCAACAAAGACGGAACAGATATTGAACGGGATGATCTGGTCTATTCGGTAAACGAGTGGGACAATTATGCAGTGGAAGAGGCAATTCAGATTCGCGATAAGGTCGGTGGTTCAGTGACCGTTGTCACTGTCGGCGATGATGAATCCGAAGAAGTGCTGAGAAGAGAAATGGCCATGGGCGCGGACAAGGGCATTCTGCTTTCGGACGATGCGTTCAACGGTTCTGACGGAAGAGGCATTGCAGCCATTCTCAAAGCTGAGGTGGAAAAAGGAAATTACGATGTGATCTTCACCGGCGCACTGGCTGACGACGGCGCAGGTCAGGTGGGCGGAATGCTGGCGGCCATGCTGGATTATCCGTATGCCTCCCTGGTGAACAAGATAGATGCCACAGATGACAAGAAGATAAATGTGGGCCGTGAGATCGAAGGCGGAAATCAGGAGATGAACGAGATAGCCCTTCCCTGTGTGCTTTCAATTCAGACTGGTATTAACGAACCTCGGTACGTTGGGATTCGCGGTATCCGAAAAGTGGCGTCGGTGGAAATTCCCACCCATGGTGCTGGAGACCTCGGCATTGCCGCGGATTCCGTTGGCGAAGCCGGTGCAAAGGTAAAATGCACAGATTATTTTGTACCTGAGATGGGCGAAGGGGCTGAGATGCTGGAAGGCAGCACCGATGAAATTCTGGAGGAACTGGTCAAGAGACTGAAAGAGAAGGGAGGTATAAAATAATGGCTCAACAAATTTTTGCTTATATTGCACATAAAGATGGCAAGGCAGATGACACAGCCCTTGAACTGGAGGTCGCGGCCCGGAAAATAGATGCGGATGCGTCAGTCACCGCGATTGTTGTGGGATCGGATGCGGTATGCGATGAAGTTGCCGCTTCTTATAAAGAGGTTTGGAAGATCAGAAGTGACGCCTACCCCAACGCCGAAGTGATCCGAAAGGCACTGGTCAGTATTTTGCCGGCAGATGCCATCGTTCTCGTTCCTCATGATACGTTCGGAATGGACCTCGCTCCCGGGCTTTCCATAAAGCTTGATTCAGCGTTTGTCGCAGATGTTGTTGGTCTGGAAGGCATTGAAGACGGAAATCTCAAAATTGTCCGCCAGGAATACAGCGGCATGGCCAGCACCCATGTATCCTGCGATATTTCAGGCGGCGCTGTCATCAATATCCGTCCGGGCGCTTTCCAGCCCGATGAAAGCAAAGGCGCGGGCGGCAGCGTGGTTGACAAAACCGGCGATGCAGGAGACCTTTCGGAAACGACCCGCCGTTTCCTGGAAGTGGTTGAGGCCGAAGCCGGCGACGTGGATATCACCAAGTCAGAGATTCTTGTTTCCGTGGGACGGGGTATCGAGGATCAGGATAATCTGGAAATCATCAATGAACTGGCTGAGGCTGTGGGCGGCGATGTGTCATGCTCCAGGCCCATCGTGGATGCCAAATGGCTGGAAAAAGCCCGTCAGGTCGGAACTTCGGGCCAGACTGTAAAGCCCAAGGTGTATTTGGCGCTGGGTATCAGCGGATCATTCCAGCACATGGGCGGCATCAAAGGTGCTCCCTATATCGTGGCGGTCAACAAGAACGCCAAGGCACCCATCTTCCAGATGGCGGATCTCGGAGTGGTTGCGGATATCCTTGAGTTTGTGCCTGAGTTGGCGGAGAAGGTGAATGAGATGAAGTAAAATTGAAGATTGAATGTCTTGTCTGAGATTTTACAATAGCATACGCATCCGGCCTGGTTCCTGGGGATTAGCAGGCCGGATGCTCTCTTAAAAGTTCTTCTCCCCGCTTCAAAATTCTCCCCCCTTTATATTCCTGTGGTTCCTATATTTTATGGCCCTGACCTGCTGATCAGCTAAGTCAGGATATGATTCTCATATGCCGTTGTATGCGGACTTCTCTGCTCATACCACGATGCCTTCTGTGTCGTGACATCATTCAGTACAACATAATGGGAACACAGGTCAATGGGGTGAAGGGAGTAATTCAGACAGAGGATAAATTATTCTTCCAAATTCTCCAACGACCGTTTACATGAAAATGGTGAATGATGCTGATTCTAACGGATTTTGTGGTCTGAATCCGTTTTTCAACCACAGAGGACACAGAGAAACCACAAAGGACACAGAGTCCTCCTGATCTCTGCGGTTCTCTGTGGTTTTCTGACAGTCTGAAATTATGCAGAACCACAAAATCCGTTAGAATCAATCATATTTAAGATAAAATAATGATAATTTCTTCATGGTTAAGGGGGAAATCGCCATTTTTTTTAAAATTTGCAAAAAAAATTATCAGCATCACATTTTTTTCTTGACAGGTTCAAACAGATGATTACTTTTTCTGGAGAAATAAAGAGAGCAAATAATTGATATTATAAAAAATAAACTTATTTTTATTGACAGATCATCATGCATGATTAACTTGAGTTGGAAAACGGGGAGGCCCTTTCAGTTATAAATTTTCAATCTTTTTAAAAATCCGGCACTGGTTCAGTTGAATAGGAATCGTATTAAAATCAAGTAGTTATCAAAATATGCAAAAAGACTGATAACTGTCTGTTTTCAAACGGTATATAGGCTGATTTTCTTAAAAAATCCCATTGAACTGAACCAGTGCCTAAATCCGTTATAATCAGTAAAAATTCTGCAAAATTTTTTTCAGTATCATATTTTTTTCTTGACAGATTCAAACATAATGGTTACTTTTTGGGGAGAAGTGAAGAGAACAACTAACTGATATTATTAAGATTAGACTTATTTTTATTGACAGATTATCATGCATGATTAGCTTAATTGGAAAACGGAGAGGCTCTTTCAGCCATAAATTTTCAATCGTAAAAATTAAGGAGGAATGAACAATGATAGTAAGAAGAATGTTCAATACCCCGGCATGGGGATGGAGAAGCCCGTTTGGAGAATTGGAGCGGATGAAAAATCAGGTGGACAGGCTTTTTGAAGGATATCACAAAGGACTGTCCGGAAGGCAGCAAAGTGCCGGCGTTTTTCCGCTGATAAATGTGAGTGAAGATAAAGATGCTTATCGTGTGCGTACGGAACTGCCGGGAATGAAGGCTGATGATCTGGATATTTCCGCAACCGCTGACAGTCTTGCCATATCAGGTGAAAGAAAAATTGCTCCTGAAGACGAAGAAGTGAAATATCACAGAAGGGAACGGGAATCCGGCAAATTCAGCCGGATGATAAAACTGTCGGGCCAGATTGATCCGTCCAAGGTTGAGGCAGGCATTGCTGACGGAATTCTGACGGTGGTTCTGCCCAAGTCAGAATCGGCAAAGCCGAGGCAGATCAAAATTGGCTGATAATATGGATTTTATCAATTTTTTATCTGATTCACAAGGAGGGATGACAAATGACAGACAGTGAAACCAAAGACCTTCAGGCAAAGGAAAAGGAAGAGGTGGTGAGTCCCGCAGAACAGACAAAACAGGGACCGACTTTTGTGCCGGTTGCGGATATATTTGAAACAGAATCCGCTATTACGCTCCTGGCGGATATGCCGGGGGTGAAGTCGGAAAACTTTGATATTGACCTTCGTGAAGATACGCTGACCCTGACGGGTGAAGTATTGCCGCCCGAAGGTCCCGGGGAAACGGATATATTCAGAGAATATCAGACAGGCAGATATTACCGTCAGTTTACCCTTTCGGATGTCATTGACCAGTCAAAAATTGATGCCAAGCTGAATGACGGTGTCCTGAGACTGACGTTGCCGAAAGTTGAAAAAACAGCTCCCCGTAAGATTACGATTACGGCGGGATAAGGATTCCCGCCGGAAAGCGTTCCTGCCGGAGTGAACGCGTCCTGAGCACGAATGTCATTTTCTGCCATGAGCCGGGACGCGTTTTCCCGGACCGCGGATTCACGAATGATGCCTCTGTGGGAAAAAGGTTCCTGATGATATGCGTTCAGGATCAGGTTATCAGCGATGGGACAGCTTTCCTGCAACAATGCAAAAATTCCGTTCCGCTCCACTTCATTTTTGCACTCCTGAAAAGCTCCGAATAAGATGGCGAATTGTTATGTGAATAACGAGATTGTATCAGAATTTCATATCCGGATAAAAATTTTTGTCCAATGCCTCATCCATAGAATAAGGGCATGTCTGAGGAAAATCGGATTCGGGAATGCCTGTTTTCGCGGCCGCATATTCCACAGCATCGGAATAAGCTTCTGTTATTTTCTTCTCCATCTGATGCTTCAGACTGGGACTGGTTTTTAATAACCGCTTTATCCGGTGTCTCTGCTCAACTATCGTTCCTTTCCAACTGTTTGAACGATGGTCCGGCTGAAACTGCCATTTCAGGAGATGGGCAAACAATACTTCCAGTCTGCTCAACAGTTCCCGATGCTGACTTTTTCCCATATCTTCCAATTCCTCTGCAATGTTTTTAAGATCAATCTGTGACAACATGCCATTTTTCAATAATTCGACATTGTGACATATCCATAAATAAAAATCCTGTTCATATACAGATTCCAGATTATTCATAAGAAACCTCTCATTCGTTCACAAAATCCGGTTGAACACATTCTTGGGATTTGCCTCAAAGCCGTCAACAATTTTTCAGGAATGGCCGTGCTGATGTCAGACAGGCAGCACATTTTGGGCAAAACAGCTCGTCAGTCGCAAGTTCCTGTAACTTGCTGAAATCAGTGATGCCTGCATTTTAGCTGATATGGAAAATATCGGCATCAGCAGATTGTGAGAACTTGCGGTTGTCAAGTAATTTGAATTCTTAAAATTATTTTTAATTCATATTCAAATATCATGCAAGGAAAAAATTTGAAAAGTTAAGGCACCTTAACATTGTCGCCCGTTTCAAAAGTCCACAGCAGGCGTTTTGTAAAACTTTTGTAAAAGCAGAGTTCAGGCTGGCCTTTCTGCCAGATTTATAATAAGTAATTGGCCATATGTTTTAAGGTATTTGCATATTGTGAACCGCAGATCAGCGTTCATCCGTGTTCATCCGTGTTCATCCGCGGTCTGTGAAAGCTGTTTTCCCGGAAAAAAATCCCGGAAAACTTTTGGCCAAGTGCTTATATCATACAGAACTGTATGTTGAGTTAGGTACTCAGAAAAAACGCATTCCCCCGAAAAGACATTCGCCCGGTCGGAGACAGAACAGGCTTCCGCCCTCTGTGCCCTTCTTTGTGGTCTTTGTGTCTTTGTGTGATATATAAAATGATGGGGGAATGCGTTTTTTCCGAGTTCCTTACATGAAAACTCCTAAAAATTTTATCTGAAAAGGCTTTGAAAATTATGAAAATTGCGAAACGTACCATTTTTAACACCCCCCTGCTAAGTTCCCTTTTAAATTGGATTTCCTTGTTTGTTCTCGGTATATTCAAATGGAAAATTGAAGGAAAAGCTCTGGATATACCGAAATATGTTGTTATCGCTGCCCCTCACACTTCAAACTGGGATTTTCCCCTGACGATGCTGACAGCGTTTGGGCTTAACATCAGAGTTTGCATCATGGTAAAAAAAGAATTGACCCAATGGCCTTTTGGTTTTATGTTCAAATGGCTGGGAGCGATTCCTATTGACCGAAGCCGGTCCAACAACACGGTTGCCCAGGCAGTACAGTTTTTCAATGAAAGTGAAGAACTGATCATAGTCATTCCCCCATCAGGAACCCGTAAAAAGGTGAAAAGATGGAAAAGCGGTTTTTACCATATCGCCAATGGTGCCAATGTCCCTGTTGCTTTGGGATATCTGGATTATGCACGAAAAACCTCGGGCATTGGTCATTCATTTGAACCGACAGGAGATATTGAGACAGACATGATAGCTGTTAAAGCTTTTTACGCTGATATTGCCGGAAGGCATCCCAAAATGGCTTTTCGGCATGTTTCAGCCGAAGTCACGTTGATGTAAGTGCCAAAGTTGAAAGTTGAAAGTGCAAAGTTGAAAGTGCAAAGTTGAAAGTGCAAAATGCAAAATTGAAAGTGTAAAGTG
>JAOZLU010001016.1 GCA_029934695.1 Desulfobacterales bacterium
GCTGCTTGTGGGTCGGGAAAAAGAGTTCGCAAACTTCGGCAGATGGATATCCAACATTCCAAAGAGGCTCTCCAAGTCGAGGGTCATCCTGGCCCGCCGGAAGAGCGGGAAGACCTCGTTTGTGCAGCGTATCTTCAACCGGCTCTGGAGTGAGGACGGGGAGGTGATCCCGTTCTACTTTGACGTTGCGGAGACCAAGGTCTGGTATCCGAATCTTGCCATCAGCTATTACCGTGCCTTTGCCTCCCAGTACATCTCCTTCATGGAAAGGGATGAGAGTCTGGTGAGAAGGCCCCTCTCCCTGAAGCGGATCCGGGAATACGGCGTGTCAAAGTCTGTGGAGCCGTTTGTTGAGGATGTTGACCTTCTCCTTGAGGAAAAAGAGGCCGGCGGACTGCATGACATGATGTGGGAGACCGCCTACGCGGCCCCGCACCGTTTCGCAGGGGTTTACGACAGGAGATTCCTGGTCATTCTGGATGAGTTTCAGAACCTGGCCAGTTATGTTTATCCGGATCCGCACTATCAGACCAGCCCGATTGAGACCCTGCCCGGGAGTTTCCATTCCGTGTCCGAATCAAAGTTTGCGCCCATGCTGGTGACCGGGTCATACATGAGCTGGCTCATCAAAATCGCCGGGAAGTATCTGGAGGCCGGGCGGCTCTCCGAGATATACATGGACCCGTATCTGTCTCCGGAGAAGGGACTGGAGGCTGTTTACAGGTACGCCGAATGCTTCGGCGAGCCGGTCACGAACGAGACTGCCGTCCTGATCAGCGAACTGTGCATGTCGGACCCGTTCTTCATCTCATGCGTGATCCAGAGCAACTATGGGAAGAAGGATCTGACAACGGCGGAGGGGGTCGTGGACACCGTGAACTATGAGATCACGGACCGGCATTCGGAGATGTCCATGACCTGGGGGGAATACATACAGATGACCCTGGACAAGGTGAATGACCGGCACGGGAAGGATATCCTCCTGCATCTCAGCAGGCATTCGGACCGCTACTGGACTCCGAAGGATCTGAGGCGGACGCTGAACCTGGATATCAGCACCGGCGAGATCCGGAAGAGGCTGAACCTGATGGTGGAGGCGGACGTGATAGAGTGGGGAAACTCCGATATCCAGTTCCGTGGCCTCCGGGACGGGACGCTGAACCTGATCCTGCGGAGCCGGTTCGAGGAGGAGATCAGAAAGTTTGAGCCGGATATGAGGGAGGAGTTTCATGAGGAGATACAGAGACTGAGAGGGGAGAGGGACCGGTTCCGGGGCGCACTGAGCAACCTCACCGGCAAGGTCGCTGAGATGCAGATCGCATCCGCGTTCCGCAGCAGGAAGCGTTTTCCTTTGTCGGACTTCTTCGCCGGGGTCAGGGACATGACCCGGCTGAACATCACCGGTGTCAGATGCCGGGTTCCGATTCAGCGGGATGACGGAAAGACCATGGAACTTGATGTGGTTGCGGACTCGGCCTGCGGCCGGATGGCCGTGGTCGAGGTTAAGAAATGGAAGACGCCGGTCGGAAGGAGCGTGATCGAGGATTTTGCTGAGAAGACGGACATCTTTTCGGAACAGAACCCGGACAGGACGATCCTGCCGGCATTTCTCTCCCTGGGCGGATTCAGGGGGAATGCGCTGAAGCTCTGCCAGACCCTGGGGATCGG
>JAOZLU010000043.1:0-2352 GCA_029934695.1 Desulfobacterales bacterium
AGACTTGATGTAACTGATTGCAACAAGTCTATTTTTTTCTTTCTCTCTTCTGTTTCTCTCGTCTCTCTTTTTCCTCGGCTATCTGTTTCTTTTTTGCTTTGATTTCCGCTTCCGTCCTATCGTATCTGGCCTGATCAAAAACATCAATGGCGGCCGATCTGACGGTATAGACCCTGAGCCAGAAATCTGCTTCGCGGATCCAGCCTTTGTTGATGCATATTCTGAGCCAATAAAGGATACTTCCTATGGATTTCTGATATATTTGTTTTTTAAAATCATCATATTGGACCGGATCAAAAATACCGGCATCCTGTGCGTTGCTGCGCCAGATATTCAACGCACAGCGAGCTGAGTAAAATTCATCTTTTTTTATGGCTTTTTCAAGTCTTTTGAGGCTGTCCCTGGCGATTTTCAGAGATTGCTTCTCAGTCTGCCAAGGCTTTGTTTCTGCCTTTATCTCACTGACTGCCGGTAATATCAGACAGACGATCATCAGAGAGAGAATTATATTTGACAGGATAGCTGTTTTTTGCATTTGAAATCTCATAAGAGGTTAGGGCCGCTGACTCCTGTTCAGAAACTCCGCCACTGTTTTGGTGAATAGCTGGGGGGCTTCAGCCGGAACTGAGTGACCCGCGCCCACAATGCGCTGGTGCCGTCCTCTGCACAGTTTTGCCAGTTTCTCCGCACTTTCTCTCTTCACAAGCGGGTCGTCGCAACCTGAAATGACAAGCGCGGGGGTGCGGATATCTCGTGCGAGATGAGAAAGGGGCGGATATCCGGTTATGGCCTCAAGATGAGCGTCAAGGGACTTTTCCCTGTTCCGCCTGACAATGGCTTTGACGATATTGTCCAGCATCTTCTCGTTCTGCTTTAAAAAGTTTTCGCCAAAAACAAAGGGGAGAAAAGCCCATGCCATTGCCTCAATGCCGCCGGTTCTCAGTATGCTTCTCCACGATCTTATGATGACCCTGGCGCGGGCATCGGGTTTTGCGCTGACGCTGCACAATACAAGCCTGCTGACGCGCCTGGGATATCGGCAGGCAAACGTGAGCGCAACATACGCGCCATGACTCAGTCCCACAAGATGTGCTGTTTCAACTCCCAGATGGCCAAGCAGACCAGCAAGGTCTGCCGCGTGGCATTCCGGGGAGAGTCTGACTTGTCCCAGATCGCTTTGTCCCTGTGCCCTGGCATCATACAGAACTACCCGGAACCGGTCTTTAGAATTGTCTGAATGAGATTTCCAGTTCAATGTGGTCTGAGCAGTGCCGTTTAAAAAAACAAGTGCTGGCCCTGAGACTTCGGGATTTCTCACTTCATAGTAAATGTTACAATCATCTTGTGCCTTAAAATAGGACATTTGTCTTTGATAGTGAAAAGTTGAAGATTAAAGGTTGAAAGTTAAAAGTTTGAAATGCTCCTGCCCAACAAAAATGCTCCTGCCCGGCAAAAATGCTCCTGCCGGATTGCCAAATCCGGCAGCCCTGGTTCGGATTTACCAATCCGAACCGAGCAGGAGGGGCGAACCGAGCAGGAGGGAGCGAATTTTACCATGTAATGTCTACGTTCAATTCATCTCCGATTCGGGCAAGCCCCTTGTCAAAATCATCCAGAGATGTGCTTTCGGGAATCTGTGTTTGAATTTCCATTACATAGATTGCGGTGCCGCTTTCCGGGGAGAACGTGATTTTGGAGTTGAGGTTTGCAATGTTTACGCTGTTGTCAGCAAGGTATCTGCTCACTTTATACACAATACCTGCCTGATCAAGCCCCTCAACATGCAGTGTGCGTGTGGAGTAAGCTTTTTCCACTTCGGGTTTGACAGCATCAACGGGCCTGATAAAGGCAGATATGCCTTTCTCTTTTTCAAGTCGGCGGCATTCTTTTGAAAGTTGTTCTTCCACTTCCCCCTTCTGAGCGGAAAACAGAAGAATGATGGTAAATTCGTCCGACAGAAGCATCAT
The DNA here is from genome assembly GCA_029934695.1 of Desulfobacterales bacterium. Taxonomy (GTDB): domain Bacteria; phylum Desulfobacterota; class Desulfobacteria; order Desulfobacterales; family 4be13; genus JAOZLU01. Next base: position 1,968 of record JAOZLU010000043.1, read on the forward strand.
TGTGGAGTCTTCAAGGTTGCATCCGCTCTCATAGACCAACTGAGAAACATCGGCAACGATGCCGGGCCTGTCTTTGCCAAAAGCAGTCATAATAAATTTTTTTTCCATAAGTCATCTCCCATTTAAATTTCTGTAAGTTAATGATATTGCGTTTTCAACGGATTCCCATTTATGCACATAAAAACACCCGATGTAGGGTGGGTGGAGCGTAGCGGAACCCACCTTGTGCGGAACCGCCTTGTGCAGATATGCGGAACCGCCTTGTGCAGAATCTGGTGGGTTCCGCTTCGCTGCAAATGGTTTCGGATTCCTATCTATGCACATAAAAATACCCGATGTAGGGTGGGTGGAGCGTAGCGGAACCCACCTTGTGCGGAACCGCCTT
>JAOZLU010000043.1:2452-22697 GCA_029934695.1 Desulfobacterales bacterium
AACCCACCTTGTGCGGAACCGCCTTGTGCAGATATGCGGAACCGCCTTGTGCAGATATGCGGAACCGCCTTGTGCAGAATCTGGTGGGTTCCGCTTCGCTCCACCCACCCTACATTTAGGTGGGTTCCGCTTCGCTCCACCCACCCTACATTTAGGTGGGTTCCGCTTCGCTCCACCCACCCTACATTTAGTACATTTATAGTACATTCACAGGCGCACCTGACATGCCGAAATAATGTTCGGCAGGGCCGCTATTTCTTCGAGAACCTGTTCCTCTGCCGGGGTATCCACGTTCACCATGCAGAGTGCCCGATCTCCGAGCCTTCCGAGTTGAAACCGGCCAATGTTGATATTGTGGCGCCCGAGGGTTGACCCCACATTTCCGATGACCCCGGGTTTGTCAATATTCTGTATGACAATCATCGAGCCTTCAGGAATGGCATCCATGTAAATCTTCCCGAACCTGACTATTCTCGGATATTTCTTGCCGAAAATGGTTCCCCATATCTCGCCCGGTCCTTCCTCATGATCTTCCAGCTTTACCCTGATGAGACCTGAAAAATCATCCTTTGAAGAACTTAACACCTCTCTGACATGAATACCTTTTTCTGAAGCAAGGGCCGGCGCGCTGACATAGTTTACGGGCGTGTCGGTAAAGGATGCCAGAAGCCCTTTCAATACCGCATGGGTAATGGGCTGGATATCAAGTCCGGTCAAATCGCCGCTGTAGGTAATGGTGATATCATGGATTTTCCTTACCAGCTGCCCCATGAGAGACCCCATTTTTTCTGCCAGATTAAGATAGGGGCGAAGCTGCTCCATGACTTCTTCGGATACTGACGGAAAATTCACTGCATGAGAGATCACGTCATCAAGAAGATACGCTGATATCTGATTGGCAATCATTTCGGCAACTTTGATCTGGGCCTCGCTGGTGCTTGCTCCGAGATGAGGCGTAAAGATGATATTGGGATGGCTGAATATCGGGAGAGAAGGATCCGGCGGCTCGCTGGGAAAAACATCAAGGGCCGCTCCTGCGATATGCCCGTCTGAAACAGCCTGATAAAGATCATCAATATTGACAATTTCCCCTCTGGAGCAATTGATGAGCCTTGTTCCCTGCTTCATCTTTCCGATGGCAGAGGCATTGATCATATTCACTGTTTCTTTCATGCGGGGGACATGAAGGGTGATAAAGTCTGACCGTGCAAAAAGATCATCCAGAGAAACAAGTTCCGCTTTCAGTGCTCTTGCAGCCTCCTTGCTGATAAAGGGGTCGGCCGCGATGACGTTCATTTTAAGTCCCCCTGCCCTTTCTGCGACAATTTTGCCGATATTGCCCAGGCCCACAATTCCCAGCGTTTTCCCGGTGATTTCAATGCCTGTCAGCTTCTTTTTCTCCCATTTCCCCTCACGAAGAGACGCTGTTCCCTGAGGAATATTTCTGGCAAGCGCTAGCATCAGCGATATGGCATGTTCCGCGGTGGTCACGGTATTTCCCCCAGGTGCGTTCATCACAACGATCCCGTGTTTTGTGGCCCCCTGGACATCAATATTGTCCACGCCGATACCTGCCCGGCCGATGACCCTGAGGTTTTTGGCTTTCTCCAGCACCTGCTCAGTCACCTTTGTTCCGCTCCGGAGCGCAAGCCCATGATATTCCCCGATAATTTCCGACAACACATTCGGGTCATTGGCCGCTTTGTCATTATCTGTAACAACGTCTATATTTCCCGTTGCTTCCAGTATTTCCTTTGCTATCGGAGACATATTATCCCTGATCATGACTTTGTACATATATGCAACCTCTTGCTTTTATATTATTTTCATTTTCAGACATCCGAAGATATTGAGATGTTCTGATATTTTTTCCCGGCACTATCCAGATGCCGCCGGTCAGAACTGAAAAAAAGGGGCTGACACAGGCACCTGAAAATTTATGGCCGGATACTTTGGCATAGAACCATTTTGCAAATTATTTCATAAGACCTGCAAAGCCGTTCTGCAAATCAGAAAAAGTGTGAACTGCTTTTGGCTTCTATGAAAGATGCCAATATATTTTTGAAAAATTGCAAAATTCAATCATCGCGGTACATTTAATCCAGACAGCCTTTTGTGCAAAAAGGGGACACCATGATTTCATTTTGACAAAAAGGATAAACCAAATATTTCATCAGGTCAAGACTTAAACCGGTATCCAATGTGGATATTTGATCCTTTGATCATTTAAATAAATTGGTTATTCAAATTTCAAACAAAAAATTGACAACTGAAAACAGCTTGGCTAAACCCAGATATTGCCGAATCGGACTTTACAAGTTACTCAATCTGTGTTAATAATTTGATAGTGAAAAGTTGAAAGTAAAAAGTTGAAAGTTAATCCGTAACACGTTGAAATTACTGAGTGGCATACGCTGCTGTAAAAATATTCTGATAAAAAGACTGCCAAAAAAGTGTAAAAAAGGCACTATGATGAAACTTGGTGACCGATACCTGAAGATTGTCGAATGGTCGGAAGAAGAAGAATGTTATATCGGAACAGCACCCGGACTGATTTCCGGCATCATACACGGAGACAGCGAGATCGGAGTTTACAGAAAACTCCTTGGAACCGTTGAACAGACCATTAAATTCTGTCTGAAAGAGGGAAGAACCCTGCCCCCGCCGGATCTGCCCGCAAAAAAGAAGCCGGCAAAGCGCGGCACGGACGAGCCTTTCCTCCGGCTCATGGAAATCGGCGGCCCGGCAGTCCTGAAACTGCTGGGTGTCGCCCCTGACGAGGCTGAAAAATACCGCTTCCGCGCCGTGGTGTTGAAGGAGAAGCGCATCGAACCGGATGTCGAAGGCTTTTCTCTGCTGGAAGCCCGGAGCGGAAGGGTCTTCATCGAATTCCAAGGGTACGCGGATAAATTTCTCCGCTACCGGCTCATGGCGAATGTGATGAGGGGATGTCAGTCGGAGAAACATCAGGGCAGGGTCAGCGCGGCGATCATCTACACAGACAAGGCGTGGAAGGACGCGGCCCTTCCGCTCACGCTTTTCGGGGAAAGACCGGAGTGCGAACTCACAGGATGCTTCACTGAGAAGGTGCTCACGGACTACACAGAGGATCAGTTGAAGGCGGCGGATCCCAGGCTGATCGTGCTGGCCCCCTTCACGGTTCCCCGGGAACAGGGAAAAGAATCGCTCATTTCAAAAGGGCGGGGATGGAAGGAGGAGGTGAACAGGGTTTATCCGGCGCATTCCGTTCCGGATGCGCTGAACGTGATGGGATTATTTATTCTGAACAGATTCCGTGACATGACACGGGAGGAGGTGATTGCCATGTTGAATTTCGACCTTATGAACACAGTGGCCGGAAGGCAGATTTACAACGAAGGGATGGAAAAGGGTGTGGAAAAGGGTGTGAAAAAGGGTGTGAAAAAGGGTGTGAAAAAGGGTGTGAAAAAAGGGCATATTGAAATGCTGACCGATGTGCTCGGGGAGCGATTCGGAATCGTTCCTGAAGATGTGACCCATACAATATATGCTGTCGGGCGGCGTGATGTTCTGAAAAGACTGATGATGCACGCAGTCCGATGCCGGAGCATTGAGGATTTTAAGAAGATGCTTGCAAAAGAGGTAATCCTCGCGGGTTGTCAGTAAGCATCTGAACCGCAGATTTGCACGGATTCCACAGATTTCACAGATTATGCCCACTTCCTGATCTGTGAAATCAGTGAAATCTGTCTGATCCGTGGTTCGGACTGGATGGGGATATTATCTTTGCCCGGAGTCAGACAGAACCCGTCCGCGTAATCGGAACACAGGTGTATAAATTTGATTTGGCAGGAGAGTTCAGCCGTGAGGCTGCACAGACTTTTATGTGTCCGCTTTTATCCCCGGCCCTTATTCTTTGTGCCCTCTGTGCCTCTGTGTGAGATATCGGTGTGACAGCATGCTGAAATTGCAGCCTCCCCGCATCCGTTATAATTCAGATAAAAACTTACAGTTAGGCACTTATAGGTGAAATTCATCATTGCCTTTGTGATACAGCCATGCAAATATGTAAGAAAAAGAATATTTTTGTGTATTATTGCAGAAAGGAATGGATGTTTGGGGAGCGTGCCAAAATGCACTCCTTTGGTCCGGTTTACGGACTTGATAAATCCGCCGAAGTTGTCAATCCTGCGGAAGCAACATAAGTACCCGGCCAAAAGTTTTCCGGGATTTTTACTTGGGGAAAACAGCTTTCACAAACAGCGGATGAACATGGATGAACGCGGATGAGTCCGCGGCAGACAGTCCGTCCGCGTTCATCTGCGGCTCACAATGGAATAAGTTGTCATATGCATAGGAGGAATAATGAAAAATCAATCAACAGTCAGGGCCCTGATGCCCAGTCTGACAGTCTTTTTTCTGTACATGCTTCTGCTGTTCCTGCCGGGATCGGCCATGGCTGAAACATATTATGTTTCCAACACAGGGGATGATGCCAATGACGGCCTGACCGAAACAACCCCCTGGCAGACAATCACCAAGGTAAATGCCGACGTTCCCCCGAATGCCATCGTGCATTTCAGACGGGGAGATACATTCAGAGGAAAAATTGAGCTTGCCGGGACAAAAACAGGCGTGACATTCAGTGCTTACGGGACCGGTGAGAATCCTGTTGTCAGCGGAAGCCTTGAGATTAGCGGGTGGACAAAATACAACGAAGATATTTGGGTGTCAGATATCTCTTCTCTCCCGGATATTCCAGAGGAAGGAATTCACCATCTTTTTGCTGACCGCGAGCTGATGAGGATTGCCCGTTATCCCAACACCGGCTGGCTTCGAGTGGGAGAAACCGATCCGGAGGATAAGCAAAGATTCAAAGACCCGGTACTGGCAGAATACCAGAAAGATGATGATTACTGGAACGGCGCAACCCTGAGAATACGCAGTTGGAGCTGGCTCTTTGAAACCGCAAAAGTAAAAGATTACATCGCCTCAGAAGGCGAAATTTTTCTGGAAAGACCCATCACCTGCGCGGGCCAGCCGTTTCTGCCCTTATGGGGATATTATCTCGACAATGTTTTTGAAGAATTGGATGCGCCCGGGGAATGGTATTTTGACGCAGACAATCACAAGGTCTATTTATGGGCACCCGACAATGCCGATCCGAACAGCATGCTGGTGGAAGGCTCGGTTTATGATATTGGCATCAATATCTATTTGAGGGAGCATCAGACGACCATAGAGAACCTGACCTTCAGGCATCAGACACAAAGCGGTGTTGTCGTGAACAACAGTGACAGCGTCACCATACAACACAACAAATTTGAATATTGCGAGGAGCAGGGCATCAATATATGGAATGACAAGGATCTGACAATCTCCGACAACACCTTTGACAACATGCTGAATCTTGCCATATATTCCAAATCCGGCGGATTAAGTGCGACCGGGCCAGTTCCTTTTGATCCCGGGAACAGTGTCATTGAGAAAAATATCATTCGGAATACCGGGATGATCGCGGGTTATGGAAAAAGCAAAGGTGGAAACATTACGGCAATAAAACTGGAGAGCAAAGGAACAGGTGTTTTTGTGAGAAAAAATACCATTGAACATACCGGAAGCAGCGGAATAAGAGTGGCCGGGGGGGGACATTTCATTGAGAATAATGTGGTGCGGCGATCACTTCTCCTCCTCGACGACGGAGGCGCCATACAAGTCAACAGCAGCAACAATGTCATCAAAGGCAATTTTATTTCAGAATCCTTTGGAAATCGTGACGAATCCTCCGGCTATTCCAGTTTTAAAGATGGTGAGGGCAGCTATTTCCGGATAATGGGAATGGGAATCGGTTCGGGCAGGGGCTATGAGGGAAATATTATTGAAGAGAACACCATCTCAGATAACAGGGATTGGGGAATCCGCCTCAATCAATGGCGCAATACAATCATCCGCAACAATGTTCTGTTCAACAATGGGAAGCAGGCAGTTTTTGAAGGAGATAAGAACGATCCAAAGATTGTCTATAATAATGTATTTGAAGGAAATGTCGTTTATTCGCTTTCATCGGAACAGGACGGTCTGTTTCTTTACGGGCCTTATGATTATGGGACATTCAAAGAAAATTACTACTGCAATCCTTACAGCGAAATCGTGATTCATCGGGATGGCAGAAAATATTCGCTTGCCGAGTGGAAAAAGACATTTCCTTCTTATGACAGCAATTCAAAAACAGGCCTGGTCCGTTTTGACGAATACAGAGTTTCTGATTATGGTCCCAATCTGATCATAAATTCCGGATTCACGTCCGACATTGATGACTGGTCTGAAAATGGGTATATTATTTCTCATGATCCGGACAACGCTGAAATGGATGAAGGCTCAATAAAAGTGGTGTATGAGGAAGCTGGCCCCCAGTTGCGTCCCAATATTTTTGAGGTTGCCGAAGGACAATACTATTTATTACGATTCAGCGTCATAGCGAATGCCCCGGGGACTGTCAGGGTGACATTTTCGGATCAGACACCGGAGCCTTGGAAACTTATCAGAGAAAGATATTTTGGCGTTGATGAAACCCGCAAAGAATACGCATTCGTCTTCAATTCTCATGTTGCCACGCCAGAGACAAGACCCCGTTTCAGCACACAGGCTTATGTTCCTGATGTCTATTGGCTGGATAATGTTGTTTTTCACTCGGTTGAAGCAGAGTTGAATAACCCCCGGGACCATTCTGCATTATTTACCAATCCTGGGGAAAAACCCAAAAACATTGATCTGGAAAACACGGTTTATCAGGATTTGGATGGAAACACCGTCCGGGGAAGTATCACGCTTGATCCTTACAGTTCAAAAATACTTACCTATAAAGAATCGACCGCTCTGGATACACCCATAATTACAGGATTCGACCCCATATCCGGTGAACCCGGGGATGAGATTTCACTTATCGGCACAAACTTCACAGACGCTGCATCTGTGAGATTTGACGGCATTGACGCGGCAGATTATATTGTTGTTTCAGATGAGGAAATTATTGTCACCGTTCCCAAGGAGGCCGCAACAGGCCAAATCAGCGTTTTCACCCCGGAGGGAAACGCTGACAGTCCGTCTGATTTTATATTGAAAATTCCCCCGGGATCGCCGACAATCATGAAAATTGATCCGGTTTCCGGATTCCCGGGAGAACAGATCATAATCACCGGGACAAACTTCGCGGGCATCATCTCCGTCAAATTCAGCGGTATTGACACGGCTCTCTTCACCATCCACTCCGGGACAGAGCTTGCCGCAATTGTTCCCGAGGGTGCAATCACAGGCCAGATCAGCGTTATCACGCCGGAAGGAACTGCCAGCAGCACATCCGATTTTGCAGTGGAAGTTCTCCCTGTTGCCGGTGATTATCACCTGTCTTCAGGCGAAGGGGAAGATGCCAATGACGGAGCGAGTCCCGAAACCCCCTGGAAAACACTGGGCAGACTGAATCAGGCATTAAGGAACAAGGTGATTCATCCGGGAGATAAAATTCTTTTTAAACGAGGCGATGTTTTTTTCGGGAGGATTTATTCTTCACAGGTGAAAGGGAGGCCCGGAAATCCTGTTGTTTACAGCGACTATGGAAATCCGTCAGACCCCGAACCTGTGATAAAGGGATATGTGGAGATAATCGGGTGGAGAAATACTTCTGTAAACGGCGTGAACGCATGTGAAGCTGATGTCTCCGGGTTAATGGAAAACACGGCGGAAAAAGAAACCTTTGATATTGAGAAGATGATCGCGGGAAAATATCAGGTTTATCCGCAATATTTTTTTCTGAACGGACAGGCCCAGACCCTGGCGCGTCATCCCAATCAGGGTTTTTTCTTTATTGATGAAGTGCCGGAACTGGGCAGCGCGGCCATCCATGATGCTGAACTGGAGAAACTTCCCAATGCAGGCGACTGGAAAGGCGGCCAGGTTGTTGTCAGAATGGACAGCCGGACATACACGAATTTTGAAATTGAATCTGTCGAATCCGGTATTCTGGCTGTTGCTGGCGGAGAAGAGATTATCGGAGAACACGGAATGCCGACAAACAACGGTTATTTCCTCCAGAGAAAGCAGCAGGGACTGGATGCCGGAGGAGAATGGTTTTTTGATGAACCCGGGAAGAGGCTCTGTTTTATTCCACCGGCAGGCATGACCTGCGATGAGTTGGATAACAGAGTGAGTGTTTCCGTGTTTGAAAATGCAATTGATCTGAGTGATCATATCACCATAGAAAACATCCAATTTGAAGGCTATGGCGGAAATGTCTTTGAGGTGACTTCCCCCACAGAATACGGTGTCATTGACAATTGCACGGTTCTCAACAGTTATCAGGGGATAAGCGGGGAAAGCATCCAGGATTCAATCCTGTCCAACAACACTTTCCGGGATATATTCAGCGAGGGGATAGGCTTTTGGGGAAACATCAGCCATCTGACAATATCCGGGAACACCTTTGAAAATATCGGGTTGTATCCGGGAACAGAAGGGGAGCACAGTGCTATCAGTCTGGGGTCTGACGAGCCGGAAACGTGTATCAGCAACATCGTATCCAAAAATTATATCAACACAGTCGGATATGCCGGTATTGTTCTACGATTCGGCGACCCTTCCGGGGACAGTCCCACGATTGTTGAAAAAAATGTGATCCGTCACGCGCTTGGGACATTGGCTGATGGCGGAAGTATTATTATGCAGGGGGCCCGGGGAAACATCATCAGGGATAATATTCTCGCGGATGCAGTCGGGAATAAAGAAAGCTGGAACGCGGGGATCGGGGATGCGGAATACACAGCACACGCTTTCGGAATTGCCGAACATGGAACGGACATGAGAAGCAACCAGTATATCCACAACACTGTCATTAATCATGATGAGGGGTTTCACGGGGGGAAGGGAACAAGACATACTGTTTTAAAAGATAATGTGTTTTATGGCAACCGGGTATATCAGGCAAAATTATCCATGGGGGACCAGGCTGAGGGAAGTCTGAACAATGAAGTGCAGAACAATGTTTTCTACTGCACAGACCCTTTTCAATGGGTAATGCGGCAAGATTCCGGAGAGGATCATTATAACTGGAATTTCGGATACTTCGAGAATAACTATTACTGCAATCCCTATTCCACAAACCGGTATGCCGGTGCCTATATTCAGAATGCCGAGTATTCAGGGGCCCTGATATGGCGTTGGCAGAAAGATACTCCTTATAATTATTTTTTGAATCTGCATGAATATCAGAAAATATCCGGGGGAGATGTGAACTCGGAAACTGATTCAGAGAAATGGACAGTATTCAGAATTGAGGACAAACTTTATGAAGCAGATGAGATTCTGAGCGGGAATTATATCTCCAATTCAAATTTTGAGTCCGGTTCGGAACCTTGGGAAGTCACAGGCGGGGAGATTTCCCCGGATATCCGGGAGGAACTGGACGGGAACTGTCTGCGGGTGACAGCGGGCGACGGACATTATGTGCAGTTAAATAATGGGAAGCCAATTTCTTTTGAAAGAGATGCTTATTATCTGCTGAGTTTCAGCACTTTTGGAGAAAAACCGCTTTATGCAGGATTGAGTCCCGGACGATGGGATGAGGTTTCAGGCAATCAGATCATAATGGGAAACGAACACAAATTTTCCGTGGGCCAGGGACGCTATGATTATTCCTATATTTTTAAAATAAGGGATGCGGGGACAGAGGCCGGTGTGCTGGAGGATTTCTCCGAATACGATATGAGAATCTTTTTTGACACCGAAAAAGATGATCCGGCATATTGGTTGGACAATGTGAGGCTTTACAAGGTGAGCCTCAGGGAAGCCATCCCTCCGGAAGAACATTCAAAGATATTTGTCAATGATAGCGACGCTGACAAGACCTTCCTGTTCAATGGTATGAAATATAAAGATTTGGATGGCAATCTGATCATAGAGGAGAGTATTACGCTGCACCCGTATCATTCCAAAGTCTTAATTTTCGAGTCTGGTCCGGTCACGAGACAGCTGAGTGATGCCATAAGGATATTGCAGATGCTTTCCGGTCTTGATCCGGACGGAATTTATTGGATTTCGGATGTGAACGGAGATGCCAGGATGGGGTTGGCTGAGGTTGTTTTTATTCTTCAGGAGTTGGCGGTGAGTGAATGGTAATAGTTCTCCTTTATAAGATCAGTCACTGGTTTGCGAGTGTTTTTTTTCAAGCTTTTATATAGCGGAACAGACCGGATGTCAAACAAAAAGCTGAAAGCGGATTTGTCCGGCAATTCTCACGTCTTCTGCACGGTTTAGGGATAAGAAAGGTTTTTCTGTCCCGTAGGGACTTATGAGAATAGCCCGGCAATTCATTGCCGGGGCGGGATTCACACCACTTTCTTCTTTTTTTCTCATCAGGTCTGCTCCGGTGTGATCTGCCTTTCTGAGGGAAAATATGATCTGAACCGGGACGTATCCCTGGTCATCAGTTCCATTCCGGTGACAAGTGCATGCGCTCCGATATAGAAATCCGGCAGGGGAGTTAATTTGTTGCCTCTCTGTCTTCTGTTTTCAAGATATGCCTTTCCTGCAAGTAAAAGAGCTTCCCTGAGTTTTTGTTTTATCTCAAATTCGCATCCGGCTATTGCCTCTTCCAGTTCTTCGATATGCGTGATGCTGTGACGATGAAGCACTGACTCTGACCTGTCGGCCCTGTTCGGTTCGTTTTCAAAGACTTCCAATATGACTTTTGAGTCAACCTTCATGCCGCTCTTTTCTCACCTCTCGTCAGTGCCATTATTTCATCGGTTGTCATTCTGACTGTTGCGATGCCCCGGAAGCGTCGGTTTTTGTTTTTGGCTCCCGGCATTTTTTTTCTGTTCAGATAAAACCGTCCGTCTTCTTCTCTGAACTCATTTTCCGTGTTCAGTCCGATTTCCAGTTTTTTCCGTACATGCCGGGGGATTGTTGTCTGACAGTCGGCGGTAATTCGCATGGTAAAAGTTCTCCTTTATAAAATCAGTCACAGGTTTGCGAGTGATGTTTTTCAAGCATATATATACAGCGGAGCAGGCGGGATGTCAAACAAAAAGCTGAAAGCGAATTTGTCCGGCAATTCTCATGTCATCTACACGGATTAGGGATAAGAAAGGATTTTCTGTCCCGTAGGGACTTATGAAAATAGCCCGGCAATTCATTGCCGGGAACCAATTAAACCAATCGCCCTGTCCTCAAAATGGGAAACGAAGACTTCAAGTCTTTCAATTCCATACCCGCAGATTTGAATTCGGGGAAGGGTGATTTTCCCATACTTCTGTGTTTACATGAAATTTTTGCTAAACTAAATCCATGCAGTTTGAAAAAAGTCCGATCTGCTGATGCTACTGTACACAGCTCAGTTGGATTTTCTTTGACTTCATGGCTTATTCTATGATTAAAAGGATCGCAATCCCAAAGTGACGAAGATTCTTGATACTGCTCCCGGTCGGAAGCGATGAGGGCATGGGCGGGGACTGGGATCAGTATGACAGCGCGGATCGTCACCTTGGGAATGCCCGGCCAGTTGGCAGATGTGGAAAACTTTTATCCAAAATTTTAAGAAGAGGAGAAAATGACTATGAAAAAAATTATGACATTCATCATCATGCTGGCACTGACATTTTCAGTTGCCGGAACAGCTTATGGCAATGGCTACAAGGTCACGCCCGAGCTTTGGATCAGAGCGGTAATTGATACCCGGGAAAAAGGCCCTGTTGAGGCGGTCTGGGAAAAAGGCGGCGAAGATTCCACCGCGGCGGGTGACCAGGTGATCTGGGGATATTTTTATGCCAGCCCGGATGATGTCAGCTGGGGCAGCCTGCAAAATCCTGATTTATTTGTCAAAATCTGGTTTGACCGTGGTGGACGGGTGGACGTCAATTTTTTCCATGTGTCAGTGCCGGGAATAGATGTGTATTCAGATTATCCTTATGACGGTACTCCGGATGAACATGCCACTGCCACCATGTCCAGAAGATACATCCGGCAATATTATAAGGATAGCCGGAGCAATATGGATGTGACTTATGAAGATGGGGAGGCACCCGCGGGATATCAGCCTTTCGGAAACCCTTCCGGACATTCCATAACTGATGATCTCAGAATAGGCACTGTCATCAATACGCTTGAAAAAGGCGGTATTGACGCAGTCTGGCGTAAAGGAGGAGAAGATGCGACTGAGGACGGCCATAAAGTGGTCTGGGGTCATTTTTACGCGAACCCGGATGATGTCAGCTGGGGCTGTGAAAACAACCCCGATCTTTTTGTCAAAATATGGTTTGATGCGAGCGGAAGAACAGACGTGAATTTCTTTCATGTGTCTGTCCCGGACATTGAAGTTTTTTCTGCCTTTCCTGATAACGGCAATTACGATCAGAAGGGAACGACAATTCTGGATAACCGCTACATAAGGCATGAGTATCAGAGAGATTTCGAGATAAAAGAGTTCGCTTTGACAAGCGATATCCCCTCGGACAACTGTGAATCGCCAGTATCCGGAACCTTTTTCAGCAACACAGTTGATGAAGTGAACGTCTGGATATCTTATCTTGCCAGCGAAAGTGGCAAATCCTACAGATTCGAGTGGTATAATCCTGAGGGCGTACTCGTACTGAACCAGACCGGTGCAGTCAAAGGCACTGGCAACAGATGCTCATGGAGGCCCATCACAACCAGAAAGCTCTTGGAAGATGGCGGATCAGGGATATGGACCGTCAAGTTTTACTATGACGATGAACAGTACCGGGAACATGACTTTGAATTCAGATCCGGTTCAGCCGGCACACCTTTTTCAATAACTGACTTCGTTCTTACAAGCAAGCTCCCCCCGGCCGGATGCGAAGCACCGGTATCTGAAACCTCTTTCAGCGATGATGTCAATAAGGTCTATGCTTATGTGGATTATCTCAGTCTTGAGTCGGAAAAATTTTATGAATTCAAATGGTACGGTCCGAACAATGACGAGCCTGTCCAGTCCAATTCCGGCTCATCCACCGAGTTCAGCAACGGATGCTCTTATACAGAAATTTTGAACAAAACACTCCGGAATTACGGAACAGGCCAGTGGCGTGTTGAATTTTACTATGACTATGCTATCTATGGGACAGAATATTTCACTTACGGTCAGAAATGAGTTGATGAGTTTTATTAGACCTCCGAGGTTTTAAAAACCTCGGAGGTCTCCGTGTCGGGGTTTTATGAAAGAACAATTTTTTTCATACAATAAACACATCAGTATTCTGGTCGGTATATTGGTTCTGGCGGGGCTGTATATTGCCAGTCTGTATAATTACCTGCTTTTCCACACCCTTGCCGAGGGATTCAGTATTGCCGTGGCCTGCGGGCTTTTCATGCTTGCCTGGAACTCACGCGGGTTCATGGACAACAATTATCTTTTGTTCCTGGGAATTACTTATCTGTTTATAGCGGGACTGGATATGATCCACACCCTTGCATATAAGGGAATGAACATATTCCCGGGCTATGATGCCAACTTGGCGACTCAGTTCTGGATTGCCTCCCGGTATCTTGAAAGCCTTTCCCTGGTCATTGCTCCTGTGTTTCTCAGGAGGCAACTGAATATCGGTTTCATCCTTGCCGCTTACACCGGGATTTTCTGCATCCTGACAATCTCAATATTCGGAAGAATATTTCCTGATTGTTTTATTGAAGGATCAGGTCTTACCTCGTTTAAAATAATCAGCGAGTATATCATTTCCATGATTTTGCTTACATCTTTTTTCGTCATGTACCGGAAACGCTGTGAGTTCGATCCGTATATACTGAAACTGGTGGTTGTTTCAATTATAATGAGCATTGGTGCCGAACTGGCGTTTACATTTTATATCAGCGCTTATGGCTTTTCCAATCTTGTCGGACACTACTTCAAGCTTTTTTCTTTTTATCTTATCTATATAAAGCCATTATTGAAACAGGTCTTAAAAAACCGTATAATCTTCTGTTCAGAAATCTGGATCAGCACCGGAAACTGCTGGAAAAAGCCAAAGATGTGGCTGAAGCCGCCAACCGGACAAAAAGCATATTTCTGGCAAACATGAGCCATGAACTCCGCACCCCGCTCAACAGCGTCTTAGGTTATGCCCAGATTCTCAGACGAGACGAAAACGCCACAGAATTCCAACGGGAAAGGCTTGATATGATTGAATGGAGCGGAAATCACCTGCTGAGTCTGATCAATGAGATATTGGACCTGTCCAAAATCGAAGCCCGGAAAATGGAGATTCACAGAACCGCTTTCCGTTTTCATGAATTTCTGGAAGGAATTTGCGGAATGATCCGGGTTCGGGTGTATCAGAAAAAACTCCTGTTTCATGCTGAAATCGCGCCTGATCTTCCTGATGTTGTCCGCGGTGATGAAATGCGGCTCGGTCAGATTCTGCTCAATCTTCTGGGAAACGCTGTCAAATTCACGGATCAGGGCAGGGTGACATTGAAAGTCAGTGTGCGGAATGAAGCCGGCGGAACTCCGAACCCCGGATTCCGAAAGATTTGTTTCCGGGTGGAAGACACCGGTGTCGGGATTCCTGAAAACCGGTCAGAGGATATCTTTTTGCCGTTCAGTCAGGTGGGTGATCATACCCGCAAGATTGAGGGCACAGGTCTGGGACTTGCCATCAGCCGCAAACTTGTCCGTATGATGGGCGGCGAGCTGTATGTCACAAGCACCGAAGGCAGAGGCAGCATGTTCATGTTTGATCTGGAACTTCCCTTGGTTTTGGAGACCTCCGTTTTGGAGACCTCCGAGGTTTTGAAAACCTCGGAGGTCTGGGTTGGGAAAAAAGACGGAGATTTTGTCATCCCCCTGTTTTCGGAAGCCAAAACACTTTATAAACTGGGTATGAGCGGAAAAGTGGTTGAACTTTGTAAGGAATTGGATACAATGGAACTGACGGATGAGCAGTATGTTCCGTTTGTGCAGGAGCTGCGGAGGCTGGCCCGGGCGTTTCAGGTGGCTGAAATCCGTGAATTTCTCAAAAAATATTTGAAAGGCCAGGAATGAATCTTGAAATTGTTAAAAATTCAAAAATATTAATTGTTGATGATGAGCCGTCGAATCTGGGTGTGCTGCTTGACGGCCTGCGTGATCTTGAATGCACGATTATGCTGGCTCAGAACGGGGAAAGTGCGCTTGAGATCGCAAAAGAGGAGCAGCCGGACCTTATTCTGCTGGACATACTTATGCCCGGCATGGATGGCTTTGAAGTCTGCCGCCGTTTGAAAGAAAACAATGGCGACATGGATAGCTCCATTATCATTTTTATCACAGCACTGTCCGATGCTTCTGACAAAGTCAGGGGGTTTGAGCTTGGTGCCGTGGATTTCATCACCAAACCGTTTCAGCGGGAAGATGTGATAGCACGGGTTTCAACTCATCTTGGCATCCGGAAGCTGCAAAAAGATCTTCAGGAAAACAATGAGCGCCTGCAGCAGGAAATTGCAAATCGCAGGCAGGCTGATGAAGAATTGTGTGCAGGCAAAAAACAGGCCGAATCCGCCAACCAGGCCAAAACCAGGTTTCTTGCCAACCTCACCCATGATATCCGCACACCTCTGGGTGCGATCATGGGATTTAATCAGTTGCTGTTGGAAAAATACAAAAATCAGGACCTGACCGCGGACCCTGATACTCTGAAATATCATGAAAACATCCAGGTCAGCGCACAAATGTTGCTGGAAATGATCAACAATTTCCTGGATATCTCCAAAATCGAGGCCGGGAAAATGGGGCTGTCAGAAGAGGATTTCAGTATTCAGGAGATGGTTGAGAACATTTATGACACTCATAAGATGGTGGCCCGCAATAAAGGAATCATCCTTACCTGCAATGTAAGCCCCGAACTTCCTGCGTTCCTGCGTTCTGATCGGACGAAACTTATACAAATTCTGACCAATCTGATAGGCAATGCCATCAAATTCACGCCAGAGGGCAGGGAAGTCAGACTCAGAGTGATGGGAGATCAGAAAACCATGGTCTTCATGGTGACTGACCAGGGAATCGGTATCCCCAAAGACCGGTGTCAGGCCATCTTTGACGACTTTGAGCAGGCCAATGATTCGACTTCCCGCAATTATGGCGGCACCGGCCTGGGCTTGGCCATCACCAAAAAACTGACGGAGTTACTGGGAGGAAAAATTTCAGTAGTAAGTCAGGGCGTTGATCAGGGTTCCAACTTCAGTGTGAGAATTCCTTTCAAAGAAGCTTCAGGGCCTGTTGTGGATCAGGAAGATGTCAGCCCGGGAGAAGACAAATTTTCCAAAGAGAGCATCATTCTGGTGGTGGAAGACAATATGATGAACCAATTCTTAATCAGGGCCCTGCTTGAAAAATTCGGGTTGAAAGCCCTGTTTGCCGAGAATGGAAAACAAGGCGTGGACAAAACTCTGGAACTCGTGGCAAAAGGCAGTCCCCCTGATCTCATTTTCATGGACATTCAAATGCCCGTGATGGACGGAGTTGAAGCCACAAGGCAGATTCGCCAAAACCCTGATTGTCAGGAAATCCCGATTGTCGGCTTGTCCGCTGACGCTTTCATACAGCAACAAGAGAAAGCCCTTGGCACCGGCATGAACAAGTACCTCACCAAACCCGTTGACCCTGTGAAACTCAGAGGTGTTTTGGACAAGTATCTGAAAAAAATGGAAGAAAATAGCAGACCTCCAAATAGCAGACCTCCCAAATAGAAGACCTCCGAGGTTTTAAAAACCTCGGAGGTCTTTTCAAAATCGAAAATTCTCAATTAATCAGGAGACTTTGTCATGAACAACTTTATGTTAATGGAGCCAACAAACCAAACCTTTCAGGACCTGATTGGCAGTGGTGTGAAATATACAGTACCCAGATTTCAACGGGATTATGCCTGGACCCGGGAACAATGGGAGGATTTGTGGGCGGATATTGAAACTTTGGAGGATGAACATTATCACTACAGGGAGCAAAGCAGCTATGTGAAGAAGCTGATCATTCTCCTTAACCGGAGCAGGGAATTAAAAAGAATGATGAAAAAGTGATTTCCTCCGGTTATCCGTGGAGGGGGACGAACTTATGATTTGTTGTACTATATTCCGCTTACGGTTTCACGCTGATCCCAAAACGCATCTTCCGCCATATCCGGCAGGTCTGCTCTGAACTCCGGATTTACCTCAATCCCGTGGGCATTCAAGATTTTTTTCAGGATATCGTACTGACCGTTGATGGCCCCTTTTACAGATTCAAACCCTCTTTTTGCTGCTTTTCGGCGTTCCCGGAATGACATAGGGTTCATCTCGAAAAAGGCGTTGTCGTACTCAGTCGGCTGAAAAAGTATTATATCTCCTTTAAAATCAGGATCTTTTCTGTATAAATCAATACCGTGCATGAGCCGGGTATGAAGCATTGATCGCATCACCTGATTCAGGACGGCGTAAATCCCATCTTCCGCAATACGAAATCGGCCTCCATTTTCTTCTTTGTAGTGCATTGAAAACGAATCGCAGTTAAACGGACGGAAAGGATTATAACATATAATCAGATCCGCATCTTTGGTTATGGCCAGATCCATGCTTGCCGTTTTTACCACGGCTCCATCGACATAATCCGCATCCCCAATGGTCACAGGCTTGTAAAAAAGCGGTATGGCAATGGATGCCTGCATAGCCTTTGAAATCAGTATGTTGTGAACATAATCGTGCCCGAAAATCACCCGTTCCGCAGTATTCAGATTCGTGGCAATAATATAAAGTTCTTTGCCCTTCTTTTTGTAAAGAGATCTGAAATCATTGCAAAGATCATTATTTTCCAGGTTTTCTCTGTTAGACTGTTCAAATTTGTCTGTTCTGAAGATGCCGTTCGGAATAAAGTGCCACGGCAGAGAGGTTTGTCGGACTGTCAGCTCCTTCCGCCTGAGACAATCTTTCACAAATTGTCTCACATTTCCATAACCGGGTCTGGATATAATATTCAGGAGTGACTTCCGGAAATCCTTTTTGAATATGTTATTGGCCATCAGGAAATCGGGAACACCTCTCAGAATTATCGTCGCACTATGCTCAAGGACGCGACTCGGGATTGTCAGGATATCCATGTAATTGAGTGCATAAAGTTCTGATGCCCGGATGGGATCAAGGATGCCCCGCATTCCTTCCAGACTGTGCGAAACATCATCCACCGAAATGCCGTTTGCAAGATACGCGGAAATCATGGCCCCCGCGCTTACGCCCACAAACAAGTCAAAATCTTCAATTTTTCGATTGAGCATGAAACTGTTAAGCACCCGTAATCCGCCAAGCTTGAAAGCACCGCCTGAAATTCCTCCCCCTGAAAGAACCAGAGCGATTTTAGGGTCAGGTTTGGGATGGCTCAGATCACTTTTCTGTACAATAGTAATTCCCATATATGCTTCACCGATTCTTTTTTTTTAACATTCGTCAACTGCACAGATAAAATCTGTGGGTGAACCTGCCAAAGCCCGTAACAAAAAATCCCGTCCGGCCACCTGAGAAATGTTGCGGACGGGATTGCAAATCCCGTCCGGCCCGCCATCTGAGAAATGTTGCGGACGGGATTGCAAATCCCGTCCGGCCCGCCACCTGTGGCCAGGTACTTAATCCGTTTTTATAAAATTGATGAATAGTTCAGGATGAGTAATCCAGGCTGAACACATCCTTGCCTTATTTCTGATAATGCCTGACGTTTTTTTTGGAGGATGAATCCCCTTTTTCCTCGACCGGGTTGCTCTCAGTCTGCAATTTTTCCAATTTTTCAACCGTTTCAGCCAACGAACTGATTTTGGTGGTAAGTTCAGCCACCTGCTCTTTTGTGGCAAGATTCATTTTGTCCAAAACCTCACTGATTCGCTGGTCTGTTTTGTCGCTGATCCACGCCTTGAAATTTTCGGCCCGCCCCAGCAACTCTTTTTTAAGCTTGTTGCCTTCAGACTCAGTAAGCTCCTTGTTTTTGACCAGCAGGCTGACCAGTTTGTCAACTTCATCCTCGGCCATGGTCAGAGCATTCTGCCATACTGAAGAGTATTTCTTGGCGTAGCCGATGACGGTCCCGCTACCTTTTCGAAGCAGATCAAGCAGGATTCCGGACACTTCGGTGTCATTCTCTGCTTTTTCTCTGGACAGGATTTGGGAAAGAACCGATGAAGTCAGATCCTCGCCTGTTTCGTTATCTTCAATCAGAACTTCTTCGCCAGCTTTGATCATCGCCAAAAGATCATCAAGCGAAATGTATTTTTTCTCTGTCGTATCATAGAGTTTGCGATTGGCATATTTTTTTATCTTGCGCGACATAACTTCCTCCCATGTAAATTAAGTTGAAAGTGAAAAGTTGAAAGTGAAAAATTGAAAGTGAAAAATTGAAAGTGAAAAATTGAAAGTGAAAAATTGAAAGTGAAAAATTTAAAATTCCTTCGGTTTTCAACCTTCAACCTTCAACCTTCAACCTTCAACCTTCAACCTTCAACCTTCAACTTTTCACTTTTTACCTTTCATTTTTCACTTTCAACTTTTATTCCGTGTTTCAGACAGAAGATTTCCCGCTCAGGGAATCCACTCTGGCACCCAGCGTTTTCATGGCATCATTCAACTGCTCAACCTCTTTCCTGCTCGGCAGGCTCATTTTATCCACAACCATTTTAAAGCTGTCGGCGACTTTCTCTTCCACTGTTTTGATCACAGAAGATTCAGCCTTCAGGCTTTTGCCCTTTTCAATGAAACGATCCGCCAAAAGACGAAGATCCTTTTCCATGCCTTCCTTGAAATCTTTTCCACTTTCAACAGTCTTTCGGACATACTTTTCATTATAGTCCTTCAGCACTGTCATGCAGGTGTCTGCAACTTCCTGAGCAGTTCTGACGATGAAAAACTGGGAATCGGCATTGGGGGTTTCCTGATTTACAGTTTGGATACTTGTCATGGTTACATCCTCCTTATATAATTATATGGTTTAATTTTTTTATTACACAGGAATTTATAAAATAAATTCCAAGTCTTCCCGCAGTCATTTTCGATCTGCTGCTTGTAAGCAAAAGTCAGAAAGTCCATGACGCATTGCGTTATGTCCTAAATATGACGCATTGCGTTATGACTGTCAAGTTTTTTTCTGCATTTTTTTAATTTTGCAAATATTGGGGGAACCGTTCAGACAAGTTTTCATTACAGCCCTTCAGAACCCACCATTTTGCAAAAGTCAGAAAGTCCATGACGCATTGCGTTATGTCCTAAATATGACGCATTG
>JAOZLU010000429.1 GCA_029934695.1 Desulfobacterales bacterium
GTGTTGGGGTCTGACGTAACGAGGGGTATAATCTGACCATTCATCTGCCTTGTCTTTGCATGCTTCCAACTTTTCTATTATATGGGATATTTCTTTCAACAGATTGTTTATTTCATCAAGTTCAGCACCCATCCTGACAGAAATCTCCGATTCATCCATATCAATCCCATAACATATTTCGTTTAAAGAATTGTTTATTATAACGAGTTCTTCCATAGAGAGTTTTATGTCGGCACTGTTTATTTTTGTGTTTATTATTTGCATTGGAATTACCTCATATTGTCATAGTACAGCTTACCACGGTTTGGTTTGAAAATCGTTCCTCCGTCTGGATGGTTGCAATCTATGATTACGACAGCATGTCTTGTCCTGTACACAGGGTTATTTATTTAATTGTTATCAGTTTTTGGGGAGACTGCAAACCATGAACCACGAATGACACGAATGGACAGAGGTGTCCGTGTGATCCGTGATCGGATCCGGTATGCTGACTGATTCGTGTCATTCATGGTTTCCGGTTCAGGCACACAGCCTCCCTGAATCTATGATAATCAGCAGATTTCAGACTTCCATTTTGTATGCATCCTTCAACACATAAACATAATTGTCCCAGACTTTTCCGAAACGCGCTGCATCGGTCACCGGCTTCCGGATCATCTTCATGCAAAGTTCCATCTGCAATTCCGTGCTGCTTGTCTTGGAATAGAGCTGAAGGGCAAATTTTGAAAAGTCCCTTACAATGAAATCAAATATCTGATCCAAAAGATCATCTTCAACAGCATATATTTTTGCATTTTCAATAATCAGCTGGCCGTAGGCGACCAGCGTGAAGAGTTCGCCCAGAGTCAGCAGAAAATCAATATCTTTTGTCTGGATATCGCTCGGTCTTGCCCGCATCAGGAATTCCCTGAAAACCGCTATCTGCTCTTTGAGCAGGTTTACGTTGGGCAGATCAACACTGTTATAGGCGATGTTGAAATCATGGAAACGGATTCCCCCCAGCCCCTTGGTTGCTCCCTGATTAAACAGAAACTCATCATCTGCGGTATCATCCCTTTTGGGAATTTCAGGAAATTCACCCGGGCTGAAAAAATAATTGGGCATGAATTTGATAATCAGGGCCATGTTCACATGGACCGTTCCCTCAAGCTTGGGCAATGCCCGGATATCCCTTGCAGCCATTTCAAAAAAAGTATCATTTTCAAAGCCTTTTGCGGCAATGACATCCCACAGCAGATTGACAACCTCCTCGCCCTGGGTGGTGACTTTCATTTTCACCATGGGATTGTAAAGCAGATAGCGTCTGTCATCAGTTGAAGCCGAGCGCATATAGTCGGCCGCCCTTAATGAAAAAAGCTTCATTGCCGCGAGACGGGTGTAAGCATCTGTGAACAACTGCCTGATGTGGGGAAAATCTGTCACATAAGTGTTGTAAAGCTTGCGGTGGCCTGCGTGATTGATGGCCTCATAAAACGCGTGGGTGCAGATGCCCACTGATGCCCATCCGAGATTGTATTTGCCCACATTGATGGTGTTAAGGGAGGAATCCCAGGCATCCCGCCCCTTTGAAAGAATATCCGCCTCAGTGACAGGATATGAATGAAGCGCGTACTCAGCAACATAATTCTGGGAATTGGTCACATTTTTGACCAGTTCATAATTTTCATGCTTGGGATCAGCCACAAAAAAAACATAATCACCGGTTTCCGAATCTTTCCCAAAAGTGGATACCAGTGAGGCTTTATTGGCATTGCCAATATAATATTTCCCCCCGTCAGCCATGTATGTTCCCTCAGCCAGCGGAGTCAGCATCATTTCAGTTGAATAAAGATCCGCACCATGTGCCTTTTCAGAAAGACCAAAAGCAAATATCCCGCCATCCCTGAGAAACTGGGCTGTTTTCTGCTTCACTTCCTCGTTGTTCCCCATCCATATCGGTCCCAGACCAAGGATGGACACCTGCCATGTGTACCAGTAGCACAGCCCGTAAAACCCCAGAATCTCATTAAAAGCACAGTTCCGAAATGTGTCCCAACGGGAATCCCCGTCTCCATAAACCGAAGGTGTCAGAAGCGTGGCAAATATATTTTCCTGCCTGACAAATTCCAGAAAATCAGAATACCACACTCTTTCGTGATCATCCGCCTTGAGCTTTTCCTTTCCCTTTTTTTCAAAAAAATCAATTGTCCTGAGCATAATCTCTCTTGACCTTTCATCAAGATGCTCATATTTGTTCATTTTCGGATTTAAAAGAATCATAATGAATCTATCCCTTAATTTTATAATTTATAAATAAATAACTATGACATCCAACACCCAACATCCAACATCCAACATCAAACATCAAGAAAATTTATATTATAATGCAAAAAATTTTGATTTTTTTGTCCATCAGTTATAAAAGCTGTTTTTATCACTTCAAAACCAGCAGGTAAAGTTACTTTAATTTTAATATTTTGATATTTTAAATCACTATGAAAAAAAGATACAAACTTATTATTTTCATTATCATCATCATAAGTATTGCCGTTTGGGCATCTTACAGAATTTTTTTCAAACAGGACACCATCCATATTGCCCTGGTCGGTCCTATGACAGGCGACAGTGCCCGGGTGGGAAGATATTTCCGCCAGGGGGTGAATCTGTATCTTGACAGGATCAACCTGAAGGGGGGCATTGACGGGAAAAAAATTGTTCTGGATGTCTTTGATGACCAGAATAATTCAGATAAGGCCAGAGATGAAGCGATTAAAATCAAAAATGAAAACAGTGCGATAGCAGTTATCGGACATCATTACAGTTCCTGTTCCATTGCCGCGGGTGAGATTTATAAAAACTACGGGATTCCCGCAATCAGCCCAGCGTCAACCAATGTGAAGGTTACAAAGGGAAATGAATGGTATTTCAGGTCCTCTTTCAATGACTATCTGCAGGGCCGGTTCCTGGTCACTTACGCCAAAAAAGTTCTGGGACAGAACACCATCAGCATCATCTGTGAGGATAAGCCTTACGGGGCCTATCTCTGCAGGGTCTTTCAGCAGACAGCCAAGGCGATAAATGTTGAGGTGAAATATAAATGGGACTTTGAAGTGGACAATGAATATCTGGAGCAGGATCTGGAACAGATTGTCAATGAACTCCAGTATAAAGAAGATGCCGGTGCCATATTTCTTGCAACCCATGCGGCCGAGGGGGGCCGCCTTGTGCGAAAAATGAAGGACCGCCTTGTCAGAAATCCGATCATGGCTCCGGATGCGTTTGCCTCGGAATCTTTTCAGAATTCTTTTAACAAGTTTCCCAAGGAAAAAAGCAGTCCCGGATATTATACAGACGGCATCTATGTCACAACCCCCTGGACATCCGATATCACCAACGAGAAGGGGATGCAGTTTCAGGAGGATTATGAGGCGAAATATGATGAGGAGCCGGGCTGGCACGCTGCCTTTGCTTATGATACCGCGATGGTGGTTGTCGAGGCGATAAAAAACGCCGACATCCGGGGAAGGCGGGAAACGATAAGGGCAGACCGGGAGAAAATCAGGAAGTATCTTGCCAACCTCACCAATATGGACAAGGCGGTGGAGGGGGTGACCGGATACAATTATTTTGATGAGCAGGGAGATTCCCAGAAGCCGATTTTTGTGGCCACATACAAACACCAGCGCCTGATTTCAGCACTGACCCAGTTTCAGGCCATACCGAACATCAGTGAGGTCCCCAACCTTGAAAAAAAGAAAAAAGAGGGGCTTGTCGTGATCTTCGACGGCAGGCATTCCTATAAAATCAATGTGGTCTATACCGGCATAGACATCAGGGAGATCAGCGAGCTTGATGTTGACAGTTTCACCTATACGCTGGATTTTTATCTGTGGTTCCGATATCACGGGGATATTCAGGTTCAGGAAGTTGAGTTTCTCAATGCGCTTGATCCCATAAATCTTCAGGAGCATGAGGCCCAGAAAGAAGCCAACTACCGTCTTTACCATGTCAAGGGAAAATTCCGGGCCGATTTTCTGCCCAGTCTGCACAGCTTCGGCAATCATATTCTGGGGATCAGTTTCCGGCCCCGCTCCATGGATCGGAACAATCTGATCCTTGTCAAGGATGTTCTCGGCATGAGACTCTCAAATGACAAAGACCTTGTGGAAAAAATGAACAGGGACAATGTTCTGAATTCCATAGGTGTCCAGGGAAGCCTTGGCAGAGTTGAAACCACGACTTCAGGCGGTGCCGAGGGCAGGACGATTCTGAAAGAGATGAAGCATGGGTGGAAGATCAGTGAGGTGCTGTTCTTTCAGGATATTGCGGAAAAATCCTTATTGGGAAACCCCGGTTTTTTCAATGTGAGAGGAGGAACCCTTGAGTATTCCCGCTTCAATGTCGGGATCAGGATTGTTGAGGACAAACTCACCCTGCGGCAGGTTGTTCCCGAAAAATATGCTGTGTATCCCCTGCTTTTCAGCCTCATAGCGATGATGCTGCTTGCCGCTCTGGTCAAGGACAGGACTCCCAAACCGAAAAAAGGCATGAAATCCGGAGCAGATGATCTGAAGGATGTGACACCTCCGGGCAAAATTTTCGGAATTTTTCCTGTCCTCACACCTTATGCAAAGACGGTCCTCATTTTTCAGATAATTTTTACGTCGCTTCTGCTTCTCTCTGCCGAGTCCTTTGTGCTGCATCTGCTGTCAGAAAAGCTGACCATGTCCCGGTTTGAGAAGATCATCATGGTGTTTGACATACTCTGGTGGACGACAGTGGCATTTTTTCTGACAGTGATGCTGAAACAGTTTGTCTATATCCCTGCCGAGGAAAAGACTGGCCAGCCTGTGCCGCAGATCGTACGTGTCCTGCTCACGCTGATTATTTATATTATGGCGTTTATGGGAATTGTCGGATTTGTGTTTGACCAGAAGCTCACCAGCCTTCTGGCAACTGGCGGTGTGCTGGCAATGATCATCGGACTGGCGGTCCAGGTCAACATCTCAAACATTTTTTCCGGCATTGCCATGAACATGGAGCGTCCCTTCCAGATTGATGACTGGGTGAAAATAGGGGAATTCACCGAGGGCAAAGTCATGGATATCAGTTGGCGGACCACCCGCCTGAGAACAAGGGATGACACGGTCCTGTGCATTCCGAACAGCCAGGCATCGGAGTCCCCCATTGAAAATTTCAGTCGTAATGAGAACAAAGGCTACTGGAAATATTTTACTATACATGTTGATCCTTTTCACTCGCCAGACCGCGTCAGAAAGGTTCTTCTTGATGCTGCCATGTCTTCGGAGGGGGTGGTCACGGACGATCCGGATCATCCCCCGGGAACCCGGTTCATGGGGCTTACCAGGGGCATGACCGGGCAGAGTGAGTCATGGGCGGCCAATTATCTGATCGGCGTCTATGTGACAGACTACGGGAAAAAATTCGCCCATAATGAGGCGATCTGGGACAATGTCTGGACCCATCTCAAACTTTCCGGAATCAAGCATGTCATGGAACGTCAGGAAATCCAGATGCTGTTCCAGGGGATGAAAAAAACACAGGCAAAGCTCCCCAAAACCCTTTCCCTTTTGCAGGATATGGACATATTCAGCCCCTTTCCCGAAGCGGAAAGAGTTTATCTCAGTAAAAGAATGCGGCCTCTCCATTACCGAAAGGATCAGGATGTCGTCATATTGGGAGATTCCGGTGACTCCCTTTTTATTATCTCAGAAGGCACAGTCAGTGTCAATGTGAAAATCAAGGGAAAATTTACAGAGGTTACACGCTTCGGAGCCGGAGACTTTTTCGGTGAGATGGCACTTCTGACCGGCGAACCCAGGACTGCCACGATCACTGCCATTACAAACACCCATCTTTATGAGATTACCAAAAAGGATATTTATCCCTTGTTTAAAAAACAGCCGGAAATTTTGGACGCTCTCAGTATAGTGCTGACTCAGCGGAAGATGGCCAACATGGAAATGGATTCAAAGCAAGAAGAAGAAGAGAAAGCAAAAGGCATTGCCCAAGATTTTCTTAATAAAATAAATAAGTTTTTCAAGATATAAAGGCTCCCGCTGCTTCGGGAACGCTCCCGGCACTCCAGAGACGCTCCCGGCACTCCAGAGACGCTCCCGGCACTCCAGAGACGCTCCCG
>JAOZLU010000430.1:0-2487 GCA_029934695.1 Desulfobacterales bacterium
TGTTTGTTGTTTGTTGTTTGTTGTTTGATGTTTGATGTTTGTTGTTTGTTGTTTGTTGTTCTCTCTGCCAGACGGGGTTTGCAACCCCGTCCTTAACTTTTGCTCCGGCAGTGTCCCTCATTACTCCAAAATTTCAAGCACTGTGCGTTTTTTCACCTTGGCAGAGGCGGCGCTTAATATGGTCCGCATGGCTCTGGCAGTACGGCCCTGTTTCCCGATAACTTTCCCCAGATCCTCTTTGGCCACCTTTAATTCCAATACAGAAGTCTGGTTTCCTTCCACCTCTGACACTGATACCTCTTCCGGTTTGTCAACCAGCGCCTGTGCAATGTACTTGATCAGATCTTTCATAGCTCCGCCTCCTTTTGTTGGCTGTTGAGAATTAGGGATCGGGATGCGGGTGACGACTGCGTAACTCACAACTCACAACCCGCTTGAAATTCAAAATAAAGTTCCATAAATAAAACTGAATCACGTTTCGACATACCGCGTCAGATCGTTTTAAACAATTTGCAAAATTGTTTTACGTTTTAAACAATTTGCAAAATTGTTCTGCTTTTTAAACAGTTTGCAAAATTGTTCTACAGATCGTTTTAAACAATTTGCAAAATTGTTTTACGTTTGAAGCACATCAGGCAGGATTCGCAGAAAAACCTTCTTTTTTCAAGAGATTTTTTACAGTATTTGTAGGGATAGCCCCCTTATTCATCCAATATCTGACGCGCTCTTCTTTAAGCATGACATCGGCCGGATCTGTCAACGGATTATAAGTACCCACAATTTCGAGAAATCTGCCGTCCCTCCGGCATTCATTGTGAGCAGCGACAATCCTGTAGAAAGGTTTTTTTTTTGTGCCGTGTCTGGCCAATCTGATTTTAACCATATTATCTCCTCGTATTTAAGTCCCCCGGTTTGCAAACCCCGGAAGTCTGAAATTTATTTCAAAAAGGGAGAATACCCCGGCCCAGTCCGCGCATGCCGCCCTTGTTGATTTTTTTGATCATTTTCATCACCTGGGTATAATTTTTAATAAGCTTGTTGACATCCTGAACAGTGGTTCCGCTCCCTCTGGCAATCCGTTTCCGCCGACTCCCGTTGATGATGGTATGCTGACGCCGTTCACGGGGAGTCATGGAATTGATGATGGCCTCAATCTTGACCAGTTCCCTTTCATCCACCTCCAAATTTTTCATCTGCTTGTTTTTGCTGAATCCGGGAATCATATTCAGCAAATCTGTCAGTGAACCCATTTTTCGGATCTGTACCATCTGATCCCGAAAGTCTTCCAATGTGAACTGGCTTTTTCTCAGTTTTTTTTCAATCTCTGCTGCCTGTTCCTCATCAACAACAGACTGAGCCTTTTCAATAAAGGTAAGCACATCCCCCATTCCCAGAATGCTTGATGCCATCCTGTCCGGATGAAACGGCTCCAGCTGATTCAGCTTTTCACCGACACCGATGAATTTTATGGGTTTGCCGGTGACAGCCTTGATGGAAAGGGCTGCGCCGCCCCGGGCATCACCGTCCATTTTGGTCAGGACAACCCCGCCGATATCCAAGATTTCATCATAAGATTTGGCAATATTGACAGCATCCTGACCTGTCATGGCATCGGCCACAAGGAGGATGTCAGACGGATGCACCGCGTCACGGATACGGACAAGTTCGGTCATGAGTTCCTCATCCACATGCAATCGGCCGGCGGTATCAAGGATGAGTGTGTCATATCCTTCTTTCCGGGCTTTTTTGACGGCTTCCCGGCAAATTTTGACCGGGTCCTTTTTTGCATCAGATGGGAATACCGGGACATCCAGCTGGTCCCCCAGTTTTTTCAGTTGCTTAATTGCAGCCGGACGATATACGTCTGCCGGAACCAGATAAGGCTTCCTGCCATTTTTTCTCATTAAAACGGCGAGTTTGCCCGCTGTGGTCGTTTTCCCGGAACCCTGAAGACCGACCAGCATAACGGGTATGGGCACCGGGCCTGAAAGGTTTAAGTCTTCATGGCTGGCCCCCATGAGTTTGGTCAGTTCATCATTGACAATCTTGATGACCTGCTGCCCGGGGGTCAGGCTTTTCATAACCTCCTGACCGAGGGCCCGTTCCTTTATATCATTAATAAATTTTTTTACAACTTTATAATGGACATCCGCTTCAAGGAGAGCTATACGGACTTCTTTGAGGCCGTCTTCAACATCTTTTTCTTTTAACTTGCCGTGTCCTTTGAGCTTTTTGAATACGGAATCAAGCCTTTCACTCAAATTATCAAACATAAACGCACCATTGCCCAGTTTGCTGTGTATTAAGAGCTTGAAATTAATCTTTTAATAATGGTATGTCAAGCAAATAATAAGACAGTGACCATATACCAATGCCAAATATCAAATATCAAATGCCAAATAAATATCAAATGTCAAGCATCAAACATCAAGCATCAAACATCAAGCATCAGACATCAAACATCAAGCATCAGACATCAAACATCAA
>JAOZLU010000430.1:2587-3690 GCA_029934695.1 Desulfobacterales bacterium
CATCAAACATCAAGCATCAGACATCAAACATCAAGCATCAGACATCAAACATCAAACATCAAACATCAAACATCAAGCATCAAGCAAATATCAAAGAACTTAGCCATGAGCAACTGCTTTTATGGCTTGGGGAGCGGGGAATTGCTCCTTATCGGGCAACGCAGATTTTAAAATGGGTTTACCTTCGTCAGGCAGACCGTTTTGATGTCATGACGGATTTGGGAAAAGATATCAGGGAACTGCTGTCATCCCATTTTACAATCCGTCGTCTTGAAAAGGTTCTTGTTGAGACTTCACGGGACGGCTCTGAAAAATACCTTTTTAAATTGGCAGACGGGGAACATATCGAAAGTGTCCTGATTCCGGAAAAAGGACATCACACCCTTTGCATATCAACCCAGGTGGGCTGCGCCCAGAGATGCAAATTCTGCCTTACTGCAAAAAGCGGTTTCATACGCAATCTCACGCAGGGGGAAATTATCAGCCAGGCACTTGATATCAGAAATGATATCGCTGTTCCACACTCCCTGAGCAACATTGTTTTCATGGGAATGGGTGAGCCTCTTGCAAATTACAGAAATGTGATGAACGCTGTCAGAATCATTACAAATGGCGAGTACGGCCTTAATTTTTCAAATCGGAAAGTAACCATTTCCACAGCAGGGATTATTCCCAAACTTTCTGATCTGGGACAGGACATACAAGTGGGCCTTGCCATATCTTTAAACGCAGCAGACAACAAAACTCGCAGCATGCTGATGCCGATAAACCGTAAATATCCCCTGGAAAAGCTGATTGAAGCCTGTCGCAGATATCCTTTGCCGCCCCGACAAAGAATCACTTATGAGTATATCCTTATAAAAGGTGTGAATGATTCCCCTGAGGATGCAAAGTGCCTTGCCCGGCTGCTCCGGCGCGCCAGGGCGAAGATAAATCTTATACCCTTTAATGAATATGAAGGGAGCGATTTCATGAGACCTGATGAGTCAGTTATCCAGAAATTCAGGGAACTTCTGGTCAAAAGCAATTACACAGTGATCATCCGCCACAGTAAGGGGCAGGATATTTCTGCTGCATGCGGCCAGTTGAGCCATAAAAGCCAT
>JAOZLU010000430.1:3790-6139 GCA_029934695.1 Desulfobacterales bacterium
TCCGTCTCCCAGACATTGGCATAAATTTCTCCGGCAATGTATTCCAGCTCATTGAGCCGGGTCACGGGAGCGTCGCCGTCATATACCCGGATATGACCTGTCCTTCTGAAATTTTCCGGATCCATAAAATGCAGGGCTGAGGTGCCGTCGCTCATAATCAGCTGATCACCGTTGTATGTGATTCCCCAGCCCTCACCGGGATATCTGAACGTCCGCAGCAGGTCAAAACTGTCTCTGTCATAGACAAAGCCGACATTGGACCGCCAGGTGAGCTGAATGATTCTGTCCCCGCAGACGGCTGTCCCCTCGCCGAAAAAACGGGAAGGGAGTCTGTGCTGCTGCAGGATTTCCCCGGTTTCCAATTCTGTCCTCCGCAGTGAGGAATGCCCGAAACGTCCTGTGCTCTCATATAAAACCCCTCCTTCAAAGAACAGTCCCTGAGTGAAAGCTTCTGAATCGTGGGGATAGGTGTTCACGGTCTTATAAGTATAAACCGGAACCCTTGCAGAAGTTGAGAGCAATGCTGAACTGTCAGCAGGTGTTTCACAGTAGGAAAGTAAAAACAGGCATCCTAAAATATAGAGAGTGAGCAGGAATATGCTGAAAAAACGGTTTGTCAAAGATATCATATTATTAATTCTCCAAAAAATACATCATCATTTTCGGCATTCTTCACTTTCAACCTTTCACTTTCAACTTATAGAGTTTTATCGGAATAACTTTCCCTTTTAACAGAAGTTCTTTTGCAAATTCAAACTCCCGGGGAGTGTCAAGCCGCGCCAGCACACTTTCTGTTATCATAAAATTTCCCGGTTCAGCCTCTCCTTCAACACGGGAAGCTGTGTTGACCACATCCCCTATCACTGTCATATCCTTGCGGTCATCTGAACCGATATCTCCCTGAACCAGTTTGCCGCTGTTGATACCGATGCGGACGTTAATTGGAGGAAGTCCTTTTTTCGTCAGGAGGCTGTTCAGATTGGGCAGGCCCTCCAGAATCGCCTCTTTTGCCGCATTGACCGCATCCTGGGCATCAATAAAAACAGCCATGCAGCAATCTCCGACAAATTTGTCAATATCTCCGGTATGTTTTTGTATGATGTTGGAAGAAAGGGAAAAAAATGAATTAAGCACCTGAACAATTTTTTCAGGCGGATGTATTTCAGAAAGGGTTGTAAAGCCCACGATATCCATAAAAAAAATCGTAAGGTCTCTGATGCTTGCTGTTACTGAAACATCCTTGTCAACCACGCTGGTGACGGAGTGATATGTGGCATCAGAAACATATTGCCTCATCAGTTTCCTGAACTTGCGTTCCTGTCTGTGAAGTTTTTCCTCAGCGGTGACATCCCGGAAGACTTCAATGCCCCCGATAATTGTCCCATCTTTGTTTTTTACAGGCCCGACATGAGTGGAAACAGGAAATCTGTGCCCTGATTTGTGCAGAGGATAGATTTTCATTTCTGTATTCCGGCCTGATTTAATGGCCTGGGTAAGGGGGCATTCTGCCATGCACATAAGATTGCCGTTTTCATCAATATGGTTCAGGATATTGTCCTTACAGCATTTCCCCATAACTTCCTCTGCTGCATAGCCGGTTATTTCCTGTGCGCCTTTATTCCAGAAAATAATTCGTCTTTTTGTATCAACAATATACACGCCATCAAATATGAAGTTCAGCAAATCCCTGCTTTCCTTTGTGATGAAGGCCTGAAGTTCTTTGCTCATATATATTTCCTTTGTGAGAGCATTACCGTTTTTTGTCGGAATTTGAAATTTGAATATGTTTCAGCCTCAAATTTCTTATGAATAACCTCTGGAAAGCGGGGCATTGTGTCCGGCTGCCCGAGGCATAGCGTGATTCATCGGCCTGAACTGGTTAATTGCCTGGTTCAGCCGACGCAAATTGACATCCTCTGATTCGCAATTGATGACATCACTGAATCCATTTTTAAAACACCAAAGTTTGAACATTTCATAAGGGTCTGCTTTTTTTCTGGTAAGTATCATTGTTCCAATCTCCTTTGTATAATGAGTAAAATGTTATATTCCTGTTTGAAGATTCCGTTTTTTTCCACAAATGAAATCCTTGTTTATGAAACTATTAAAAATAAGAAAATAAGTCAATGGAGTGGAAACTGTATTTCAATGGCAGAAAACTACTACTTGCACGGTAGGGATATCCTACTTCCACTTTCCACTTTTCACTTTTCGATCTGTGCGGTTAAACATAACTGTCTGAAATTGCATATAGCTGTAGGGGCTGTAGGGTGGGTTTCGCTTCGCTTCACCCACCTACAGGAAGGTCCTTTTGCCAGTGCCAGGACATGGTGGGTTTCGCTTCGCTTC
>JAOZLU010000044.1:0-18351 GCA_029934695.1 Desulfobacterales bacterium
TTTGCAACCCCGTCCGAAACATTCACCTTTTTGCCGGATTCACCTTTTTGCCGGATTCACCTTTTTGCCGGACGGGGTTTGCAACCCCGTCCGAAGCATTCACCTTTTTGCCGGATTCACCTTTTTGCCGGACGGGGTTTGCAAGAATCAGTGTCATTCGTTCATCCGGGGAACATAATGGTGTCTGAGCAATTCCACAGCCCAGTCTTTCTTGGTCTGCGTCCATTCTTCATAAAGCAAAAAGAATTTGCTCTTATTATAAGTATAAAGCAGAACAATGTCCAGCGGTTCTATCTCGGTGATGAGCTGCCATAAAACTTCCTGAACAGACAGGGGCAAATCCGGATTCGGATACATTAAAATTCTCATCATATTATAGGATAAATTCCCACGCGGCACCTGTCCGCTCTTTACCTGTCTTGCCAGGCGTTCTATCTCGAAAAATTCTTTGGGCAGATAATCTTTCAGTTGACGGACAAGCCTTTTCTTCTGCCCCAGATTCAGTCGGGCATACCTGAGTTCCGGATAATGCTCTGATAAAATATCTACAAAAATACATTCACGCTTGATGTCCAATGCATCAGGATTTTTATGATAATATCTCATATCAAATTTGGTTAATCCTTCAAACATAAGACGCGACGGAAGAATAGATGCAGAGATTGAAAATACGTCTTCCATGTCTTCGCCGAATTCTTTTATCAATTCATTATTCTCCAATATCAGCATGGATTTTTTCTGATGGAGAACATCCCGGAAAACATAAATGCCGTCAAAAGCCATGGTATAAAAGCATCGGGTGTCATTGAACGGAATATCGGGAATCACGACACTGCGAAATCTTAAATCTCCGTGCGTTTTTGCGCTGTCAATAATCTGCTCTCTCAACTCAGGATCAAACCAGTCATCTGTGTTCATAAATTGCCTGGTCAGTTCACGCTGTTTTTCCGCTGCCCTCATTATATCATTGACGGTAAATATATGCACCACAATCGAGTCCACCATCAGAAGATCCAGAGGATTCAGATAATGAGAAAGCTCCTGGTCAATATCAAGCCATATCGCTGTCTGCCCTGTGATATCAACAATCTGCCTCAGACAGTCATCAAATATCTTCTTCATCAGATTCCGGCTGAAAGAATAAAACGGAAAATAAACCGGTTTTTTATACTGCTTGGGTGTCAGGATAATGGCGAATTGATTGGCTCCGCCATGAGAGAGATAAAAATTATCTTTTTTCTCGGCTGCGATCTCCGGGCTCCAGCCGATCCCGTCAATGGAAAAAAACTTGAGGTCAGTCGGCTCAATGCCGATATCCTTCAGACAGGCATTGTAGCGATCAACAAGCAATGGCGTATTTATGGAAACCAGCCCTTCTCCGAAAAGACCTTCCTGCTTCAGTATTTTCATAGTGCCGTACCTCCTTCTGGGATATATCTCATACTCGTTAAAAAATTTTGGCGTTCCGCATTCAGGCGGTTTTGATTCGGAACTGTCTGAACTCGAAACCTCGGTCTTGGGACCGGTGGCATTCATAAATCACATCCCTCCTTATGGTTTCATTCACCCGCTTTGCTTTTGCAGAAGGCCATCGGCTCATGCTGCCACCGAAAAGAACGCATCCATTCCGGGAACATTTTCGCCATGTTCTATATACGATCCGCCAATATGCGAAGTGCCAGAGACTGTGTTTTTGCAACAGCTTCGTTTCCCGTTTTTCCATAAGCCATTGCACACGGAATCTCAAGAATTTCACAAATCAAGCGTCCGTCATCTTCTTTCTCAGTTTCAATAATGAAATTCATTTATGTTGTCTCCTTTCTCCTCTGTCTTTCCGTTCAGTCTTATTTCCGCTTTCTTCCTCTTTCAACAGAAATCCAAACTCGGCTCATCATTTTTATTCATCAAACAACTCTTTGATAATACATAATCTTTCGGCAATCACTTCCGGGGACGGCAGATATTTGCTGTAGGCCTCGGGCAAAGATGGCGAAGTGCTGTAAGTTGCCACGCCAATGGACTGACTCGCTGTTTTCAGCGAATATTCCACGACGGTTTTGTCTTTGCTTTTGCAGACAATGATGCCGATGGCGTCATTCTCGTCATCTTCTTTGTACTGCTCATTCAGGGCTGTCAGATAGAACTCCATTTTGCCTTTGTATTCCGGCTGAAACTCACCAATTTTCAGTTCCACGGCAATGAATCTTTTCAGCTTCCGGTGGAAGAGAAGCAAATCAATAAAGAACTCTTTTTTTCCAACCTGCAGCCTGAACTGATTTCCCACAAAAGTGAACCAGGGTCCCATTTCAATCAGGAACTTACGAATATTTCGTACCAGAGCCTGTTCCAGCTCATGCTCGCTGTGTTCCTCTGCCAGTTCGAGAAAATCAAAGGTGTAGTGATCTTTCACCGCCAGTTTTGCCTGATGTTTGTATTTTTCGGGCAAGGCCTGATCAAAATTGGTCTGATTCAGCAGATATTTTTTGTATGTTCTGTTTTCGATCTGGTGAATCAGAACATCCTTTGTCCAGCCGAACTTCCTGACATGCAGCATATAAAATTCCCGTTCCGAGGGGTCCTTGCATTTGGTCAGGATCAGGATGTTTTTGGTCCAGCTAATTTCTCCAACCAGTGGTTGGAGTTTTTTATTTTTCTGAATTTCCGAATAAAACAGTCTCATGTTCCAGAGGTTGGTTGTGGAAAATCCCTGAATACCCGGATATTCCTTCCGGATATCTTCCGAAAGCTGCTTAACAACGGATTTTCCCCATCCGAGGTGTTCCTGCTTCTCAACAATCATCCGTCCGATATCTCCGTAAAGCTTTATCAGCTCTTTGTTGACATATCTGAGTGCCTCATACTTGGAATGGCGTATCCGTTCCTTCACCTCGGCAAAGAAACTCACATAATCACTGTCTGACGTATTGCTCATTTTTTAATCTCTCCTTGGTAAGTCCCTGCAATTTTTTTCAGATTTCGGGCATCTCCGAATATTATGAAGCACAAGTAAAAACAATTCCTCCGAACCTTCGTCAGTAGCGGCATTCAGATAGACTGCGAGGTGATGAAAATGTTGCCTATGCTTTTAAAAAGCTGATCCCATTTTTGTTCCGGGCTGAGGGCGGCCATTTCCCTGCTCCGTTTTGTTGTCGGTTCAACTGATTTCAATAGCGAGATTCTTCGTCTGTTTCCGGGTTGATCACCACTACTCCCTCCAATCCGCAGATCCTGATAAAATTCAAATTCGCACATACGAATTTCAAATCATCCGAGTTTTCTGACAGACAGGCGGCCAGATGAAGTGCGTCAAGTGTTCTTATGGAAAATCGGGTTCCATGCCTGCTGATAACATCCACAGCCTGTCTGACAGTTTCCGAATTCAGGGGAATGACGATGAATCTGTCACGGCAGTCCTTCCTGAAATTCCTGACCGCCGCATCTTTGGCCTCATTTGTTATTTCGCCGGTTCTCACTTTTCTGTTCAGGGCGGAAAAGAACTCCGCAATGGTCAGTTCCGAAATGATGATTTCGGATCGGTCATCGCCGAAGATGTTTTCCATCCGATCTGTTCCGATTTCACTATGATAAAGTTTTATGACAGCGGATGTGTCACAGAAATAAATTGTCATATTCTGTCCTCCCGCTCCTCGGCAATATCCCAGGCCCAGTTGCTTTTCGAAGTCGCCAGAAGCTTTCTCGTTTTTTCGTGGCTGATGCCGTCATCTCCGGAAATTTCGGGAGCGATATGCCGAACCGTTAATTCCTCACGGAACAGAGCGAGGAGGTGAACAACAGTGGGAAGCGATTCCTCGGGCATTGCCCTGACCTCGTTCAAAATTCGTTTCTCATACTGTGCCTTGTTTAACATGACTGATTCTCCTTATGTTCCTGTATTCAGTGGTTACTGTGCTGGCTTTCCTGTAGTGGGCGTGGAACCCTGGATGCCCTGATTCCGAATTTGGACACCGATTTTGCCGGGCGAGAGCATAAAGGTCAGCACTTCCCCGTTGCGTCTCACTTTCAATTCTTTGGACAGGTCGTTATTGGGGCGGATGCCATCCCACACTCACCCAACGACGGCGGGCCGCGATAATGATCAGATCATTCATGTTCAGTGCGGGAACTGTTGCGCGTCCCACAGCGGTCAGACCGACAATCAGAGAACCTGTTTCATCCCATGCGAAGTGTTCATGCCAGTTTTGCCGACGCGGATGATACAGCGGCACGATCTCACCGGTCACGGGGTCTTTGGCCTCTGTTTTGCTGCCTTTGAACTCATTGCATCGCCGACAGCAAAAACAGAGATTGTCAAATTCGGACGGACCGCCCCGGGACTCCGGAGTTACATGGTCAACTGTCATTGGCTGCCCTGTGTTTATCTCTTTTGTATGGCAGTATGCACAGTGCTGATTGTCAGCTTCGAGCAGATGCTCTCTCAGTTTTGAAGGAAGATAAGTGCTCACCCCGTCACCTGAAATTTGTCCGCGGGCGGAATCTGATGGCCGCGCCATCGGAGCAGGGCGGCCGCGTGTGCCTTGCGTATCATCAGGCGATCAGACTCGGTTCTCAGTTCAGCCAGTTCTGCGGCTTCAGCGTCTGAGATTGTCCCGTTTCTGTTCCTGTCAAGCAGAGCCTGATACCGCACAAAATCTGATTCGGGCTGACGGCTCCCGGCAATGCGCCACAGGGAGCGGTCATCCATCCGATCCAATGCCGCCAGGTCAGCCTGAAACTCGGCCGGAACATCCTCCCATCCGGGCGGACTCCCCGTCTGTATGGCTCTGAGGAGCATATCGTTCAGGGACTGTTTTGTTGCCCGGGCTGCCTGCTGAAGACGGATATAAATATTTTCAGGCAACTCCAGTGTTATTGTATGTGAAGCCATCTTTGTCCCTTCCTTTGTTGCAAAATTATTTTCTTCACAGAGGCTGCGGTCCGTCAGAGCGGTTTTCCAGAGCCTCTTTTACAACGGTGCTGACAAATGCGTTTATGTCCGACAATTTCCGAATCCGCTCGGCGATTTCGCGGGGGAAACGGATTGGTATCTCCGTCTCAGAAGAGGGGGCTTCCTCTGTGTCAGAAAGGCTTTTGTATGCTGCTATAAGTTTCTCCGCGTCAGAGTCAGGCGGAGACAGACTTCGGAGCTGGGAATAAAAAATTGATCGGGAAATGACTCCGGACTCGAATTTGCCCAGCAGATTCGCTATCTGCTCATATTTCAAAACGGCTGTCATATCCTCGATTGTCCGATGCCCGTCCTGAATCGCACGATGCAGTCGTCTCATCCGGATTTCTCTCAGGGGATCGCCATAAGCTTCCTCGGATTCCAGATATACGGACAGCACGTCAAATATCGCCTCCAGCCCCTCGGATTCAAATATGTAATCATCCTCAGCATAATAATAATCAAATATGAGCTGCCTGAGCGATTCAAAATCGGAATCGCTTCGGCCGGCTTTGCGAATCTTACTGAGCAACATGGATTCTGATATATTGTATTTCATAAATTCACCTATATGACATGCCTTTCAGGCCGCGGAAGTTTTACGCCGCGATGGATGAAGCGGCCCGTCTTATCATAAGTGTCGTGATACATTCTGACAGTTTTCCCGTTCTGATTCACTGCTTTGACCCATCGGGTATATGAACCGGGGCTGTTGCCCGGAACAGATACGGAAAACTGCGTGAATTTTCCTGTTTTGCGGACATCATGATCAAAGGGTTTTCTTCTTTCAAATCCTTTGAAGAATTTATCACGCTTTTTTAAGATTGCTGATTCGTTGTCTGAGGTTTCCATGTAGTAGTTTCCGATTTTTTTATCTCATCTGTCTTATGAGCGTGGCAATTTCCTCCACGCTTACAATCACAGGCAAAGTTAAGATTGTTTCCGGGATGGATTCCTCCTTTCGGATGTGTTACAGAAATAAGTTGTCATACCTTGGCCTCCCTGTCTGCGACAATGTCCCGGGACCAGTCGCCCTGAGATGTTGCAAGAAGCTTTCTTGTGTTTTCGTGGCTGATGCCGTCATCTCCGGAAATTTCGGGAGCGATATGCCGAACCGTTAATTCCTCACGGAACAGAGCGAGGAGGTGAACAACAGTGGGAAGCGATTCCTCGGGCATTGCCCTGACCTCGTTCAAAATTCGTTTCTCATACTGTGCCTTGTTTAACATGACTGATTCTCCTTATGTTCCTGTATTCAGTGGTTACTGTGCTGGCTTTCCTGTAGTGGGCGTGGAACCCTGGATGCCCTGATTCCGAATTTGGACACCGATTTTGCCGGGCGAGAGCATAAAGGTCAGCACTTCCCCGTTGCGTCTCACTTTCAATTCTTTGGACAGGTCGTTATTGGGGCGGATGCCATCCCACACTCACCCAACGACGGCGGGCCGCGATAATGATCAGATCATTCATGTTCAGTGCGGGAACTGTTGCGCGTCCCACAGCGGTCAGACCGACAATCAGAGAACCTGTTTCATCCCA
Organism: Desulfobacterales bacterium; assembly: GCA_029934695.1. Classification (GTDB taxonomy): domain Bacteria; phylum Desulfobacterota; class Desulfobacteria; order Desulfobacterales; family 4be13; genus JAOZLU01. The sequence continues at coordinate 6,485 of JAOZLU010000044.1, forward strand.
TGCGAAGTGTTCATGCCAGTTTTGCCGACGCGGATGATACAGCGGCACGATCTCACCGGTCACGGGGTCTTTGGCCTCTGTTTTGCTGCCTTTGAACTCATTGCATCGCCGACAGCAAAAACAGAGATTGTCAAATTCGGACGGACCGCCCCGGGACTCCGGAGTTACATGGTCAACTGTCATTGGCTGCCCTGTGTTTATCTCTTTTGTATGGCAGTATGCACAGTGCTGATTGTCAGCTTCGAGCAGATGCTCTCTCAGTTTTGAAGGAAGATAAGTGCTCACCCCGTCACCTGAAATTTGTCCGCGGGCGGAATCTGATGGCCGCGCCATCGGAGCAGGGCGGCCGCGTGTGCCTTGCGTATCATCAGGCGATCAGACTCGGTTCTCAGTTCAGCCAGTTCTGCGGCTTCAGCGTCTGAGATTGTCCCGTTTCTGTTCCTGTCAAGCAGAGCCTGATACCGCACAAAATCTGATTCGGGCTGACGGCTCCCGGCAATGCGCCACAGGGAGCGGTCATCCATCCGATCCAATGCCGCCAGGTCAGCCTGAAACTCGGCCGGAACATCCTCCCATCCGGGCGGACTCCCCGTCTGTATGGCTCTGAGGAGCATATCGTTCAGGGACTGTTTTGTTGCCCGGGCTGCCTGCTGAAGACGGATATAAATATTTTCAGGCAACTCCAGTGTTATTGTATGTGACATCATTTTTTCACCTCTTATTGTATAGTGGAGAATGGAAATATTGCCACCCGCCTTTTCAAAGCATAACAGTTAGGCATTGATCTGCTCAGGGCAGACGGCTTCAGGATCACTCCGTCTTATAAGGAAACCATTGGTGCAAAGCCGAACAAAGTCTTTCAAACTCAGGATCAGTACAGCTCCTGAGCCATACCTGAAGGCAGATTTGTTTAAACACCACTGAAAAACTTTTTTTGCGAAAAACCCGCATAGTTCGCAGTACAGCTTCTTTAGGGTCCGGAATACGGGCATAAGGCCGCAGCAATTCATGTGCGCGGGTATAAATTCCGGGATCTTTCCCCTGGGCATCGTGAATGATGTCCTTTCTCAGATCAACTTCAAAAGGTGCTGTGCCAAGGCTGAGATGGAAATTATGCCTCAAATCCGACCTCATAACGCAGTGCGGAAAGGCATTTCTCCGATTGTCTCTGTATTTCCTCAGATGTGCTGCCGGCAAGTGTCTGTGTCACAGACTCCGGAAGCCTGACCTCTGTTCCGAGGCTGAAAGCGTTTCCCCGGAGTTGGTGAATCAGTTCCCGGGGATGCCTGGCCCGCGGGGTCATCTGACCGGGACCTGTTTCGAGGAAAGCCGCTCCCACTGTCCGGGCATATAATAAGTCCGCAAAAACTGCGGGAATATCCAGCAGCGTGGTTTTGCCGGAGCCGTTGGCCCCGGCCAGAATGTGGTAATTACCGAGTTCCAGATCAAGGTCGGAGAAGCATCGGTAATTTTTGGCTTTGATTCTTGTAATCATAGTATTCTCAAGTTTTCTTCCTATGAACCCATCGGATTGCGAGGAGTTGTTCGGGATTGTCGGAACGGCGATACTCATTATACATACAGCAAACCAATTAAGCAGGACAATTAGGCATTGATCTGCTCAGGGCGAAGTACTTCAGGGAGCGAGGCCCTGCAATATGGCATCGGAATTTCTTTTTTCATTGCTGTGAAACGCTTCCGAATAATTTTCTGCTCAGAGAGCCAGTGACGCATCATTGGCTGATCAAAAGTGGCAACAAATCGCATACCGAGTATGGCACCTTCTTTGTCTGTGCTGAAACTGGCCGAAGTAAGAACCGCCGCATCTTCCCGGGTAAATCCGAATTCACGGAGACGACGCGCCCACCGTTTGAAATAGCGGGATGGCAGGGCGACCTCGATCTGTTCCAGAAAGAGATGAATAAGTTCTGAATATTTGGGCATATGAGCCAGTTTTTGCAGAATATTGAAGGCTGGCGGTGTAATAAACAGGCGAAACGCTTCCGGATCAGATATTGAGAAAAGGTCAAGAGCAAATATTTCCTCAATGCCCGGATTTCGGTTTTCAGCCAGTCTGAGCAATCCCTGAAGTATGTAACGGGCAGTCACCTTATCTAACAGACAGCGCATCTGAAATGACCTCCTTTTCTTTCAATTCCGTCAGGTCGGTATCTTCCCCCCATTGATCCCACAGGCAGGCTTTCTCTTTGTCCGACAGGGAATTATACTGTCCCAGCGTCAGATTTTCCGTAAAGGGTTCATCAGATGATAATGGCTGATCATTCAAAGCAGTCAGAACCTTCTTCCGCAGCTTTTTCACACTTGTATGCGCCTGTTCCCGGGTTCTCGGACTGGGGGATCGGGAGGCAATCTGATGCAAATCCGGAGCCAGGCTGAGGAGACGCTTCTGATCAGACTGACTCATCTGTCTTATGAGCGTGGCGATTTGCTCCAGGCTTACAGTTACAGGTAAAGTTAAGGTTGTTTCCGGCATGGGTTCCTCCTTTCAGGGTTTCTTCGATAAAAATATCAATGTCGGGCGTGGCGTGATACATTCTGACAGTTTTTCCGTCCTGATTCACCGCCTTGAAATTCACAAATCACTTGGCTGAAGTCCTGTGTGCTTAGCTATGCGCGCCAACATGCGAGGGCCGATTTCATCCCGGTCATGAAACGAAAAAACAAAATCCGGCCAATTGTCGCGGGAAAGAACCCGATGGGAACCTCTGCCCTCTCTTCTGGTTTTCCAGCCGATTCGAAGCAGTGCCGCGATTACCCACTTTGCTTTTGCAGAAGGCCATCGGCTCATGCTGCCACCGAAAAGAACGAATCCATTTCCGGAACATTCTCACCATGCTCTATGCGATCCGCCAATATCCTAAGTGCCAGAGACTGTGTTTTTGCAATTGCCTCATTTCTCGTTTTTCCATAAGCCATGGCGCCTGGAATCTCAGGAATTTCACAAATCCAGCACCCGTCATCTTCTTTCTCAGTTTCAATGATGAAATTCATTTCTGTTGTCTCCTTTCTCCTCTGTAAATCCAATTATATGTAATAATTTCATTTGTGAATTTCAGGTTTCAAATTTTATCCTGCAAACATGTCGGCCCCTACGGGCCTCTGATCTGTACATTTTTCGTATTCTGCAAATATGGCGACCCTACAGACCTTTGTGAACTTCGTGAAATCTTTAAGAAAGCCGCACAACAACGGATTTTCCCCATCCGAGATGTTCCTGCTTCTCAACAATCATCCGTCCAATATCGCCGTAAAGCTTTATCAGTTCCTTGTTGACTGCTCTGAGTGCCTCATACTGGGAGTGGCGTATTCGTTCCCTCACCTCGGCAAAGAAATTTATATAATCATTATCTGATGTACTGTTCATTTTTCAATCTCTCCTCTGCAACCCCTGCAATTCATTCTGAACAGAATCCTGCTGTTCGCCTGAAATTCGTTTCTCATGCTGTGCTTTGTTCAACATGGCAGATTCTCCTTATGTTTTTGTATTCAGCGGTTATGGTGCTGGCTTTCCCACAGAGGACGTGGATACCAGGATGACCTGATTCCGAAGTTGGATGCCGATTTTGCCAGGTGAGAGCATGAAGGTCAGTACTTTTCCGTCACGCCTCACTTTCAATTCTTTGGGATAGCTGTCTTGAGGTTCGGCGTTAGGTGGGAATGAAACTGCCAAATCAATCTTCGGCATCGCCAGAACGATTTGTTTCTGTTGGCAATTCTACCTTTTTTATCTCTTCTCAGCAAGCTCTGACTTCAATGTTAGGAAATCAATGCGGTTCTCGAAAAAAGCGATGAAATGTTGGGCGGTTTGCCGGGTTGACTCGTCCAAGCGTTCAATGGCGGGCTGCATGGTGGAAAAATTCCATGTGTAAGTGACTTCAGGGTCTAATTCCGTGATGGCTGCCATTATTTTTTTCCAGCCTTGTTCCGGGTTTGCAAGCCATGAGATAAACGGTATGATGGCAACTGTCTGATCTTTGGGAGTCAGCAACGGCAAGGCAGTTTCAATGCGTTTCTGACAACGGGCTATATCTCCCTGCACCAAAGCCAATTCAGCGTCATTGCTTAAAAGAGTAAGATTGCTTGGTTGAACAGCTAATCCTTTGGCGAAAGTGTCTGCCGCTTGATTCAGTTTGTCTTGTTTCCAGAAGGCATTTGTCATGATATTCAATAAATTCATGTTATCAGGATGTTGTTCAAGAGCTTGATTATAGATTCTCATTGCCTGATCATGGCGTTTGTAATAAAAAAGAAGATCAGCTCCAATCAGCAACAAATGAAGTTTTTCATCTTCATTTTTCGTTGGTAAGTCATGCAAATGCTCAATAGCTTCATCGAATTTTCCTTGTTCACATAGAATTGTAGCAATATTTGTTTGGGCAGTTAAGTAGTTCTGTCCTTTTCCGACATTTTTATAAGCAATAATCGAATCTTCAAATTTACCCTGAATTGTTAAAATATTCCCTATACAAAACCAAGCTGATTCATGGTCAGGTTTGACCTCAATCTGCTCTTTGAAAGCTTCAATTGCTTCATCTAATTTTTCTTGTTGAGTTAAAGTAATTCCCATATCACACCAAGCATTTTTATGAGTTGGTTTAATTTCAACTTGTTTTTGATAAGCATCAATTGCATCGTTCAGCTTTCTTTGCCCGTATAAAGTACTTCCCCTCTTGTACCAACCATCTACATCTCCAAAGATAATTCCTATATCCTTTTCTTTATTATTTTCAAATTCTCCTTTATACTGAGTACCATCTCTCCATGTGTAAATACCTTTGCCGTGCATATATCCTTGCATAAAATTTCCTTCATAAGTATTTTTACCGACAGATTTGCCATATCCATGAGCTTTACCATTTTTGCATTCTCCTTGATAAATACCTTTGATATTTTTATCAGCGACAAAACAGCATTCTTCCGTTACTTCTAAGAAATATTTTTGACGCTCTTCACAAGTGAGCCTATATGGAATTATCTTATTTGCATAGTCTATCAAAAATTGAGTGTCAGGAAAAAAACGCCATTTTCTGACAGTTTTATCAGAAGAAGCTGTAATAATATGCTGTCCATCAGGACTGAAATCAGCATAATGGATACTATTTTTATGCCCTTTTAAAACAGCAAGTTGTTTGCCAGTATTTGCATCCCATATTTGACCAGTATTATCATCTGATACAGTAAGCACGCGCTGTCCATCAGAACTAAAAACAGCGCAATTAATGTTGTCTGTATGTCCGTCCGCGACCATTTGGTAATCCTGAAATAATGGTCCGTCAGGTGCGAAAAAATTTTGCCTAATAGTTTCAATATCTTCTACAATCATTTTATCAACGCTACCCAATATACAGAGTTGCTTACCAGTAGCAATGTCCCATATCCTTGCAGTATTATCGGCAGATGATGTAACAATATGTGAACCATCAGGACCGAATGCAACATGAAGAAGTTCAAATTCATGTCCTTGCATAATGGAAAGCTGCTTACCAGTACCTATTTCCCATAAACGGGCAGTATTATCCCAAGATGCTGTGACTAAGTAAGTAAGTAATGTCTGTCAGGACTGAAAGCAGCATGTTGAACACCTGCTTCATGTCCTCGCATAATTGCAATTTGTTTACCGGATTTGTCCCATATTCTTGCTGTATCTTCCGATTTGAGTGTACCACCTGATTTTGAAATATGACCACTTCCTGTAACTATGTATTGTCCATCGGAGCTAAAATCAGCATATATAGGGCCATGTTCATGTCCTTCCATAATGGCAAGTTGTTTGCCAGTATTCGCATCCCATAGCCGTGCGGTCCCATCTAACGATGCTGAAACAATATGCTTTTTATCACGACTCAGAACAGCATACATGATAATAGATTCATGTCCTCTCATAGTAGCAAGTTGTTTGCCAGTACTCGCATCCCATAGCTTTATAATGTTATCTGAATTCCAGTTTTCTATTACATTAATGTCTTCTGAGTTTATGGTAATATCTCCACAAACTCTTTCTCCAAAGTTTCCATCAGAATTTAATGATATTAGTTTGGAACCCCAAAACTCTATTTTATTATTAATCTCTAATTTTTTCATCATAGTTAAGTCTCTATATAAGCTGTAATCATATAATTTTTATCAGAACTGACATCAACATAAATGACAGAGTCTTCAGGATTTTTGGGTAAAATAATCTCTTTTACAGAATACTGTCCTCCACTATTTGCATCCCAAATTCGTATTGTTTTATCCCAAGATGCTGTAACTATTTTTTTCCCGTCAGGACTGAACGCTACATGCTCGACACTTTTTTCATGTAGCATAATATTAAGCAATTCACCAGTATTTGCATTCCAAAGCCTTGCAGTGTTGTCTACTGATTTTCCAATAAAATTACCAGAAGCTGTAACTATATATTTTCCGTCAGGACTGAAAGTTGCATGGTTGACAGGCGTTTTATGTCCTTCCATGATAGCAGTCTGTTGTCCGGTAGCAACATCCCACACCCTTGCAACGCCTTTATTAGATGCTGTAACGATTTTCCGACCATCTGTGCTAAATTCAGCATGATTCACAGAAGCTTCATGCTGTAAAATAAGTTGTTTTCTATTATAAATATCCCATATTCGAGATGTTTCGTCTAATGAGGCACTGATAAGAAGCTGTCCGTTAGGGCTAAATCCAACACAGCGAACCATCTCAATATGTCCTTGTATAATGGTCAGTTGTTTACCGCTCTCAGCTTCCCACAATCTCACTGTATTATCTTCCGATTCACTAACACTGCCGCCTCCTGTAACGGCATACTTTCCGTCAGGACTAAAAGCAGCGTATGCGATATCATCTTCATGTCCTTTCATTATGGCAAGTTGTTTACCATTATACGCATCCCATATGCATGCAGTTTTATCAGATGATGCTGTAATAATACGTTTTCCATCATAATCAAAATTGGCACAATCCACTCCGCCTTCATGACCTTCCAAAACAGCAAGCTGTTCACCTGTATCATTATCCCATAATCGGGCGGTGTTATCCCATGATGCGGTAACAATCCGGCTTCCATCAGGACTGAATGAAGCATAAACAACAGATTTTTCATGACCTTTCAGGCTGACAAGTTCTTTACCTGTTTCAGTATCCCATACCCGAGCAATATTTTCAAAAGAACCTGTAACGATACGTTTTCCATCGGGACTGAAAACAGCATAAACAAACGGTTTGTCTCCTTCTATAACAACAAGCGGTTCACGAAAATAAGCCACGGATTCATAAAGTTTATTTTCGGCCTCAGGTACATAAGGACGCTCGGGAGCAGACATATTTTTAGGCAGTGCCTCTAAAGCCAGCATCATTCCGGTCACTATATTTCCTTTTTCCATTTCCGTCTGAGCTGAAACTACCAATTGTAAAGACTGATTACGCAGTGCTTTATCACGTTCCTGTTCAGCTTTATTTTGTTCCTGTTCGGCAACCCCTGTTTGTTCAGTAGCTTTTAGAAATCCTGAAACGGCAGCTATCAAAGCCAAAATTGCTATTAATGCAAAACCGAGTGCAAATATGAAACGCTTACGAAGTTTTTTACCTGCCTCTTCTTGTTCCTCTGCTCTCTTACGTTGTTCTTCCGCAATATCCCTGGCATATCTTAGTTCACGCTGACGAATTGCTTCTTTTTCCGCTTCTTCCCGTTTTTCTGCTTCAACACTGGCCTCAAAAAAAACATGTTGCAATTCCGTCATATCCTGTTTGTTGTGCCTATGATAATCCTTCAGCGAATCCAAATCAGGAGTCCGCCACAGCAGACCGTCGGGTTTGTCCTGATTCTTCCAGTGGCTTGATGCCTTTTCCAAGCGATGGATAAAGGGAAGATCATCACGTTTTTCATCAAGCCACTGTTTCAGAGAACCCCAATGCTCAAACAATGCCTCATGTGTAATTTCAGCAGTCTCTTTTCCTTCGGCATCGGTTGACAGGGTGATAAAATACGCCTTGCCCGTTTTGGAAAACTGTTGCAGGACATTTCTGACATGCTCCGAGCTTTCATCTTTTGCAACAATTTGAGATAACAGCACACGCCGGCGGGTATCAAAAGCACCTTCACCGATATTGATAAGACTTATAAACGCACGTCGGGCAATCCGTCTGTCCGTATCACTGGCAAGACCGTCATAAATTTCCTGCGCCCTGCTTGCCAACGCACCGCCCACGCCGTTCAGTTTTTCCAATGTATCAGCAGGCTGAACACCTTCTTTTTCCATTCCTTTCCAGATACTGTCCAAGGCAAATTCAAGCAGCGGTAAGGCTCCTTCGTGTTTTTCAGTTTCGGAAATCAGGCGGTCAACGGTTTCCATGTCAAAAATATATCCGCTGCGTCTGGCCGGCTCTGTTATGACCGAGCGAATCTGATTCCTGGTCATTGCTTTGACGATAATTTCATTTTCGGCAATGGCATTGTAAAGTTCGGGATGATGATTTTTTGTCTGTTTAAGAAAGTCGGTGCGGAGAATGATGATGACAGAAACACGGGAATCCTCATCTGAAGACGCATGAAGCAAGTTCCTTACAAACAGATTCCGTTCCGCTTCATCTTTGCACTGTGTATAAATCTCTTCAAACTGGTCAACAAGAATAACATCCGGATCAGACGGATTGTTTTTTGCCAATTCTTCAGTAAATGCTTTGAGGGGATATCCTCCGGGTCTGAATACAATATCCTGATGATCTGCTGAATGGCGAATTTTATGAATCAGTCCTGCCCTTGCAATGGAAGATTTCCCGGAACCCGAAGGTCCGAGAATTGCCATCAGGCGAATCGGAGAATCCTGTAGAGTCTGATACTTCTCAAACAGCTTTTCAGTCACATCCTCACGCCCAAAAAAACGGTCAGCATCTTCTTCGTCAAAATATTCCAGACCCTTGTACGGATTAGGTCCCAGTTCAAAAATCAGACTGACCAGAGCGAACAGCTCATCTTCCCGGACTTTTACGATGATTTTTTTCTGAAAAATCTCTTTATCTTTACTCAGGCAGTCCCGAAACGCTTCAAAAGATAAGATTTCAGCATTGTTTTTACTGCATAAGTCCTCATGCTCTGGCTGAATATCTCCTTCCGGGACAATAAACAGCATGTCTTCATTTTCTTCGGATAGGAAACCTTTTTCCAATTTAAGCTGAAACCCTTCATGTTTAACAGATTTCAGAAACGGCTTTCCATCCGAAACCTCGATACTTCCGGTAGTCCAGATGTCCGTAAGAATATTCAGCTTCACTTCTCTGGAACGATGGATCAGGGCAAAGAGGTAAGCCAAGTGAAGAGATTCTCCTATATATTTTTCACCCTTTTTCTGAATAACCTGATCTTTTATCTCTTTGTCAGAAGAGTCTTTCGCCAGTATTAACGCAGCATCTGACACTTTTGAACGATTCAGGATTTTTGCAAAGGGAAGATCATATCCTTCCGGAACACTTTCAGACACAGCGTATCTTCCGCAGCCTGAAAATTGATCCTCCTCCGTATCCACATCTGGATATGCAAAGTGAATCATTATTTCTCCTTTCGTGATAAAAAACAAAATGTGATCCTAATAGGTGCCAGTCTCTTTTCATTTCAAATGATGATTTCATGGACACGGCAACTCCATGTATAGTGAGCAGAAATCGCTGTGGGGAAAGTTCTTTGCCCTGTGACAGATCAGATAATCATAACATCTAATCCCTGAAGTTCGGCAATCTCTCCCAAAAGATTATCAGCCGCGATGAAAAGTTCCGGAGTTTCTGGTGCAGCCAAAGCAGAGGCCAGTTGTAAGGAATCAAGCGATTTCAGCCCCCTTTGCATTCCCACAGTTTTCAGCAGGTATGACGCGTATCTCTTTATGTTTTCGTTAATGTCAGTCACTTCAAAAGCTGAAACATCATTTTCAAAATTTAAAACTGCCTCATTGAAAATATGCTCGTCAATCTCCCTGGTTCTGACTTTTTTTGCCAGCGCAGAAACCATTTCAATTATAGTCAGATCCGAGATCACAATAATCGGGGTTTCGGAAATTATAAGGCGCGTCAAACGCTCAGTGCCGCTTTCCTCATGGTAAAGTTTGATCAGTGCGCTTGTGTCAATAAAAAATCGTCTGCTCATATTCTGTCTTTCCTGTCAGCCAAAATTTCCGAACTCATATTTCCTTTGATTCCGTCCAGCAATCCTCTGACTTTTTCAAAAGAATAACGTTTCCGATGTTCATCAGGATTCGGAACTTCAATGATGACCCTGATCTTCTGATCCGCTCTTAGCTTCAGGTGACTCCTGATCTTTCCGGGCAGGGGAAGCTGCCCATTATTCAGAATAGTGGTATGATATTCGACCCTTTGCATATTGTGCTCCTCCTTTTCAAATTTTCAGCAGATGAAAGATTCCCTGAACCGCTTCCGGAGATTTCCATCGTTAATGCTCCTCTTATTTTGAAAGCTCTTGTTTATCTCTCCACCCCAATATATATTCCCCATTTGTCCTTTGTGGGATCAAATTTCAGATATTTCTTTTTAATCGTTTTTCGTCCTGCCATGAAATTTTTCGGGCGGAACTCATAGCGCACCTCCTTGGTGGCAGGATTTAAAAACTGAATCACAAACTCGGTATCAGGTTTTATATCTGCTTCCCATTTTAACCAGATATATGCAGCATGTTCTTTAATCTGTCCTTCCCATACACAGGTGATCCTGATTTCACCTTCGTCTGTCTGAAAAGTCTTTTCCTGCTCGGAAATATCCAAAGCACCCAAGCGTTCCCCTGCACCGACAGGTACCCACAGCAAGGAAGATATGAAATCTGTCAACGCATATTTTACTTTGGAAATAACAGTTTGACTGTCACGACTTTTAGCTATCATTCCAGTGCTAATTGATGCTAGCGCAGGCATCGCAGGCATCGCAGGTATCAAGTTGGAAGGATTTGGTTGGATGTCACGACTATTTATACCATAGCCCTCTGCTATCTCAGGATAAATTTTAAATACGACATTTATCTCATTCTGCGCTTGGACAGGAAGTTGATAAAAGGTTTTGTCATAGTCATCCAATAAAGGCTTTTTTCTCTCCTTTTTTTTGCAATATTTTATTTACTTCCAGAATGACGTTTTCCTTCACTCTGTCTAAAGTCGCAGAGAGAGACTCAAAACCTGTCAGACTTTTCCATGCGGAAATAATGCTGTTTACCAATTCTTCGCCTATCATAATATCATTTACCTCCATATCATTTCATTTTGAGTCTATATATCAAATGGGCATTTTTTTTCAAGAAAAAATTTAAATTAAAAAATCTGTGTACAGGACAAAAATAATTCTGATTTTTCATATTATTTTTGATATCAGCAAGTTAATGGATTTACAACAGAATAGCCACATTTAACAATATCAGTGAGTTACCATTTTTTGCCCTGTACACAGTTAAAAAATACCAAGCTGTCTGACCAAGAAAAAAATATCAGCTAAAACAGTTCCAAAATTTAGGGAAAACGAGGAAAAAACAGTCTCTTTTTCAGACCGGAATATCACTTATAGCATTTTAAAGATTCAGGAAGGAGCAAGGAGGGAATAATTTTTCCAGACGGACTTCAAAAAAATACAGCTATCTTCCTGTGAAGACAGAATATCATTTATAACGTCTTCAGGATTCGGGAAAGAGGAGCAGGAAAATGATTTTTTTCAGACAGGCTTCAAAAAATACAAGTCTGTTCTCATGAAGGCAGAATATCATTTATGACATCTTCAGGATTCGGTAAGGAGCAGGAAGGAAATGTTCTTTTCAGACAGGCTTCAAAAAAATACCAGCCTGTTCCCATGAATGCGGAATATCATTTATGACATCTTCA
>JAOZLU010000044.1:18451-22632 GCA_029934695.1 Desulfobacterales bacterium
GATTCGGGAAGGAGCAGGAAAATGATTTTTTCCGGACAGGCTTCAAAAAAATACCAGCCTGTTCCCGTGAATGCGGAATATCATTTATGACATCTTCAGGATTCGGGAAGGAGGAGCAGGAAAATGATTTTTTCCAGACAGGCTTCAAAAAAAATACCAGTCTGTTCCTGTTCAGACAGAATATCATTTATAACATCTTCAAGATTCGGGAAGGGAAATGATTCTTTCTTTCTTCCAGATTTCAAAAAAAAATACCAACCTGAGTCTGTGAGTTGAAAGATCATGTTATTACTCAAAGAAAAATCAGAGGAGACAACCTTTAAAAAAGGAGGTGGGTGTCATGCAAAACTATGTTCCATTACCGGCGGCTATGGTTTCTACGGGCATCAAATGCGGAGCGGTTATTGGCGGGATTGTAGGTTCAACTGCCGGGCCTGTTGGCACGGTAACTGGTGTCAAAGTAGGTAGCTGGATAGGTGGTGCGCTTGGTACGGTCGCGAGTGTTGCAACTGTACTCAGCATGAAACGGTAAATTCGATCACAGAAAAGCGGCTTCAAAACCGCTTTTCTCAAAGGTTTTTGGCGGTTGAAAGATCATGTTGCCGACTAAAGAAAAATCAGAGGAAGGAATAACCTTTAAGAAAGGAACTGTAAAAATGATTTTTAATCCCATGTATTCTCCTAATATGCCATTAAACAGAATGGCAGGGTATGCACGCAGAGAGGCGCATTTCGCACAAAGGAATCGCTTCAGAACCGTAGGATTGCACAAGGAGGCCGAGCGCCTTGAAAAAGCTCATCATAAAGAAGAGGCTTTAGAGGCTTTGCTCCACATCACATACGACTTGTTGGGCTGAAGACCGTTGGCAAACAGTAGAAAGCCGATTATTTGAACATCAGCAGGCTTTCTACTGATAACACACTGTTTTAAGGGCAAATTGATCCAAACCATTACAAGGAGAATTAATTATGTCATCATTTAAAAGAGAAGTGGCAGAGAGAACTCATCACTCTTTAGAGTATCTGGCAGGAGAACAAAAATTCCATGTGATGTGTCGGGGCTATGGGATTATCTCCCCCTTTGGCAGCTTTGAAAGCTTCCATGATAGCTCACCCATTCGGATGGCTAATTGGCGGAGCAAAACTGGGCGGAATATGTTTGGCTGCGCTGCTTGAACTCAGAAGCCTGTCTTCTGCTTCGGCTTCACGATTCATCAGGTTGTCCAGAATCATCCCGATTTTTTCAAAAGTTTCCATATCCACCATCACCGCTTTCGGGTGATTATCTTCATAAACTACAGGAAAGCGGTCTTCTGACCAGAATCTTTCAGCAAGCATCATAACCTCCTTTTTTTTATAGATATAAACCATCCTTGCAGTTCTCATCAGTCCTCTCCTGCGATATCCTCACTTTTTTTTCAGGTTCCGGGCTTCTCCGATATTGCGGAGTGCAAGCAAAAATAATTCTCCGGAACCTTCGTCAATGGCGGCATTCAGATAGGCTGCGGCTTCCTCGGGGTCGGTCAGCACCTTTAACAGTTCATCCTGATAGGGGCTCGAAAGATTATCCATATTTTCTCCTTTTGTAATCCTGCCAGTATTCTTTGGCCTGTCGGATGTCATTTTCCTGTCTCTTCTTGGTTCCGCGGCAGAGCAGCAGCACAAGTGTATCCCTGAAAAGGAAAGGAACCCTGCTATTTCATAACGCTCCCATGTCTTCGGGCCTGCACGGCTCCGTCAACCCTGTCCAGGGCGGCATCCGGGGAGACAATGACAAAGTGATATCCAGGAAATCGCTTACCGGCGGTGTGGTGGTGACAGCCAGCACTGCCTGCCGCACTGCCTCCGGCAACTGCCCCATATCCGCCAGGGGAATACGGATCGGCTGATTACGGTGATGACGCATTATATGGCTGAAACTTATAAAGGTCAGGCCGACGGCTCTCGGTGCCTTCCCGCCCGGGTGTCCCACGTCCAGGCGCAACACAATGTTGTCGGCCAGTTCAATGCCTGTTATGTGTTCACTCCGGCCAAAAGAGACATACAGCACATCCGCATTCTTGTCATAGCTGACTTTGGTATCATTCATTAATCACCTCCTGAAAAATTGAAAATAAGCCGTCGTCACAAATTTTTCATCCCTTACTGTGCCGTCAGGCTCGGCAGCGAGACGAAAACGGACACACACCACAATATGAGTATTATAATCAGGCAAATCAGGAAATGTCCGATAATACTGATAACTGTTGGGATCATACTGATCCTGACGACGATGTCCCAGATGTATTGTCTGACGAACATAATCAAAACAGCCTTCAAGCTCCGGATGATTGTCAGGGGCGATGATATGCGCCCATCGTTCATCAGACAGGTAAATTTCATTGCCAAAGCGATCACGTTGTGTCCAGAGTTTTGGCATCATACTCCTTTCTCCGGGTCGGCCCGATAAAAAATATCAGTGTCAAGCGTGACACGGGCATATCCGTGAGCAGGCCGTTGTTCCGATAATCAGATTGAGAACTGATTTCCGTGCCTGTCCCAAAAGTGAGCCTAATGCGTCAAAATTTTCCGCATCTTCCAGGTTCATGCCGCTCATCAGAACCGCCTCATATATCTTTTCCAGCACGATTGTCCACTGCCCGACAAAATGGCTCACGGAAACCTCGGCCGCACCGACAGCATTCAGTTCCCCATGTCTGTTCCCTGACACGCTGTTCCAGGTCGGATCAATAAAAAGCCGATCATCATTCCATGACTCGGCCACCACCACACACGGCAGGAAAATGTTATCCCAGGAAACACGCTCAATATGCCTGCGAAGAGCAGAATTATCTGGATTGTCACTGAAAAACCTCAGAACATTGCTGTCCCAGAAATATTCTTTCATTCTGACTCACCTCCCAACCAGACGTAGTCCTTGTCCCGCTCCCGCTCGATTTCATCAAATATCTCACCCCATGTCGGATCATCCTTGAATATACCCATAAGGTCCCATGGCGCCTCTTTTGACCCCCGGGAAATATTTGGCGGAATGACAGAGGGGGTGTTCCGCCATGCCTGCTCAATTCGCTCAAAAGAAGGATAAAACACCTCCTTCAGAGCAGTTTTCTGATTTCTGACATGGCACTGATAACCGTTACCGTCATGCGCGGGTTTCAGCCGGAAATATTGCTCCCCGGGTTCATCAGGAGGAGGAAAACAGGGAATCTCAACGGTCAGGCCATACACTGTGTTCGCAATCGTGACCAGGTCATCCGCATTCCCAGCCTTGTCTATCCGTTCGGCCAGGCGGTTTATCACTTCCAGCATCCCCGAACGTCTGACAGGTTCCAGTTCTGCCATTATCGTGTCCGCATTGTCTGCCAGCTCCCGCAGGACGGACTGGGTCCTGTCCATAATAGCTCCGAGAGCCATCGGCCCGGTTTCCTCCTCACCGGCAGCGAGATTTTCAGTTCTGTCCGCGGGATGTACTGTTGGCGGATGTCTGATATCTCCAAACTTCGGAACCTCAATGACAACCCTGATTTCCTGATCCGGTTTCAGCCGCAACTGATTTCTGATCTCTCCCGGCAGGGGAATCTGTCCATTGTCCAGGATAGTGGCATGATATTCAGCTCTTTGCATGATCCTTCTCCTCTGCAAATCCAATTATATGTAATGATTTCGTTTGTGCGTTTATCAAGGTGGGTTGCGGATTTCGTTTTTTACTGCGTAAAAAATCGAAATCCTCCACCCACCCTACAATCCTCCACCCACCCCACAACCCGGGATTTTCATCTGTGCGTATGTCATCGGCGAGCCGATGTCATAGGCCGCTCCTTTCTTTGTGATTTCAGATGATTATAAAGTAAATCATTTTTCCACCTTTCAAACAATACCTCAGTAGCGTATCCCCAAACCCGATAAGCCTGTGTTCAGGGACGGTGCATTTCTACAGACAAATCGGAACATGACTTGTCTCTTATCATAATGCAGTCAATACAATCTGGAAAGATTTTCCTATGGGCTGAAAATCAGATAATTCCTGATATTCGAGTTTTGTCTCAATTTTTTCAAACTGTCTGATCATTTCAGGTGTATGGACCATCAAGCTTCCAGTTTCCAGTTTCAAGTTTCCAGTTTCAAGTTTCCAGTTTCATCTTCACCCGTCTGACGGCTTTCTCCTGGAGCAGCATCTGGGA
>JAOZLU010000431.1 GCA_029934695.1 Desulfobacterales bacterium
GGGACATCACAGCCTCCCTCACATTTCGGATATGGGATATGAGTGAGGGAACCGGGGGCGAGACCGCTGATGCAACTGAAGGCGGCGGAAGAACCATATTCAGTGAGGAGACAGTTGAGGGGAATATCACAGTCTCAATGGCGGAAGATGCTGTATCAGTCCGTTTCAGCGGCACGGTGAAAGATTTCAGCGGCAATCCTGTTCCGGGAGTCCGCATCAGCGTGCTGTCAGATGAGGAGACGGTCGGGAGCGGTGAGACAGACCGGCACGGAACATACAGCATCGGATACCGGGCCTGCCTTATGGATTATGTCCATATCCTCAGAGCAGTGCCGCCGGAAGATACGCCTTATGCGGATTATGCAGAGGAGATATCTTTCAGGGAGGACGGAAGTGTCGTGAGGGACATCCGGCTGGCTCACAGTCAGCCCTCGACAATTTGGGGGCAGGTCTGCGACAGCAGGGACAGCCGCCCGATTTCCGGTGCCCATGTTGTCGCATATTCGAGAAGCACATTCTGGGCGAATGAGACAGAAACCCGGGATGACGGCATTTATCAGTTCACCAGTCTGCCGGAGGCTTGGGATTATGTGGTGATCGCCGAGACAGACGGATATGTCACACAGCGGAAAACCGGCCTCTCTGACGGAAGCACGGTCAGTTTCCGGCTTGAGTCACTCAGCGGTTCGATCACAGGCTATGTCAGGGATGCCGGCGGAACAGGGATGAAATCAGCACTTGTGGAAATCCGTTCGGAGACTTCGTATTTCAGAAAATCCGTGCTTACTGATGAGGACGGGTATTATGAAATCAGAAATCTGCCGACTTACGGCTATTATGAGGTCACAGCGGAGAAACCCGGTTATGCGCCCGCTTCCGAGGGGCAGAGGCGCGCAGGCGACAGCGTGACTCTCACGCTTGACGCAGGCGGGAAAATCACCGGCACGGTGAGACTTTCCGACGGCACCGCCCTGCCGGCCGGCACCACTGTCATAATAAAGGTGTTCAGAAAGGGGTTCCAGGGCTGCGTCGGCACAGCATCTGCGGATGACCGGGGGAATTTCAGCATCACCGGCCTGGCCTCCGGTATGAAATACGAACTGAAATTCAGCCGGTTCGGCACAGATACGCGGCAATGGGTCGGCAGAGGCGGCATCGGCACAGGGAAACGGGAGGATGCGGAAGCATACAGTGCCGGCGCAACTGTGAACTTCAGGTTCGGCAGCACGAAGTGATCCGGCTGTGCCGCCGGCCCGGATTTGTCAGTCCGGTGGGAGCCGGCAGATTCGTGTCCCTGCCCGGATTGGCAAATCCGGGCCGCCGGATTTGTCAGTCCGGCGGGAACGGGGGCGAACAAAGAAAAAAATTTACAACAGGAGTCAACAATGAAAAAGAGGTTTGTTCCGGGCATTGTTTTTGTGATATTCTGGCTTGCGCTGCGGATCGGACCCGCGACAGGCCAGAACGTGGGTGAGGTGCGGAATCTGTTTTCGAACACGCACAGCTATAAACCGTCATGGGTTTCCCAGATAGAAGTGTCCTGGGATATGCCCGAGGGAGATCCTTACTGTTATTATGCGGTGTTCAACACGGAGGCCGGTTATAAATTCGACGATCTGAACACAGTCGGCATGCCCTGCATGAGGGCAACGACTTTCATGAGCCGGGATTACGCTTCGTCGGAGCCGGATGATGTGAGGTATCACTGTCATGTCGCGGCGGTTGACGGTGACGGGGAGATCGGGCAGACAAAGACCGCCGGGCCTTTCCGAATTGATGTGGTTCCGCCGTCTGATGCGTATGTCATCACATCACAGACCGCCCCGACCCGGAGCGTCAGGCTCGCGGTGGGGGCAGACGGGGCTTCGGAGATGTATGTGAGCAATTACACTTATGAGAAATACGGTGAATGGGAGCCTTTCTTCTTTTCCAGGAGATGGGAACTGACCCGGGGCGGCGGTGAAAAGACAGTATATGTCCGCTTCAGGGACCTTGCCGGAAACACCGCAGACGTGTCCGCCACCATAAACCGCATTCTCGGAGACATTGACAAAGACAGGGAGATCGGACTGAGGGACGCTGTGTCGGTCCTTCAGCTGCTGGCAGGGGCAGTCATTCGGAACATCAATCCCGATGCGGATGTGAACGACGACGGAAAGATCGGGGCTGCGGAGCTGATTTTTATCATGGGAAAGGCTTCGGGGCAGTGATCAGTGAAAAGCCGGGTTTCTTTCCCGTATTCCGGGCCGGAAATCGGATGAGAGGAAACCCGGCTTCTCCTGAACGGATTTTCGCCGCCGAAATTTTAAAACATGCATGTTGAAAATAAAGGAGAAATTTATGAAAAGAATTTTTTGTCCGGCAATGGCGGCTGTTCTTGCGGTTTCCGCCCTGTTTTCCGGGGGAACCGCGCACGCTGTCAGGATAGCTTATGAACTCACTGACGTCGCCAATGTGTATCCGGACAGGGATCTGTGGCAGTGTGTGTACACGGTTTCCGACCATTCCTTCGGAGACCGTGACGGCTTCACCATTTACTTTGAATACGGTCTTTATGAGGAGATTCTCATTCCGGATTCCGAAGCAGGGGACTGGGATCTGATTGCGTGGGATCCGGAGCCGATCTTTGATGTGCCGGATGACGGCGGGTACGATGCCCTGGCCCTGACAGATGAGGCCTCCCTGGCAGACCCTTTTGTCGTGGATTTCACCTGGACGGGCGACGGAAGACCCGGACCCCAGGCGTTTGATGTCTATGACGCTGAGAATAATTATGAGACTCATACGACGGAAAGAGGATTGGGGGAACTCAGCCTCGGCGACGCCATCCGATGTCTGCGGGTGCTGACAGGGATATCCGGGGATATTTCCTCGGAGACAGATGTCACCGGGGACGGGAAGACAGGTCTGGAAGATGCTGTCCGCATTCTTCAGGCAGTCGCGGGCACATGAATTATGAATTATGAATTATGAATGCAGGGTGGGTGCAGCGAAGCGGAACCCACCTTATGCGGATTTCCGGAGAATTCCGCTGGCGCAGCACCCACCCTGCATTTTCCCGAAGCACTTAACTGAATTTCAATGAGAAAAAGGAGAATCAGACAATGAGACAGATCATCACCGCACTGCTTGTCGTTATTCTGGCAGTGTCATCATCATCATCAGCAGCAGCGGCAGGGGAGAACCTGACCGTGGGCAACTATGTGCTTGCGGGCAGGGAACGGATTGAACGGTCGGTATATGACTACACATTCCGGGCCGACATCACAAATAATAACACCTATGACATCCGGAACGCCACCGCCAAACTGAAGGACAACGCCGTGTCTGCCGATGTTCCCGACGGAACCCTGAGTTTCGGCGATGTGCCGGCCGGCGGAACCGTCACGAGCACGGACACCTTCACCGTCCGGGTGAACAGGCGGTTCGAATTCGAGGCGTCGTCCCTGACCTGGGAGACGGACTTCTCCTCGGACGTCCCGCCGGAGATCACCCTCACGATGCATGACTATCTGTATCCCGCCGCAGGCCGCCCGGAAGGAATCAGCTTCACCCTGGAATTCAGGAGCTATGACACAGATACCTACACGCTCCGCATATCCCAGACCGTCGAAACCGACACCGGGGGCGAAATATCCGTTGAGGCCGATTTCCCGTCGGAATGGACTGCGGACACCAGCGGAACATGGCTGCTGTCCGAGACCGTCACCGCGCACGAGCCCGGCATGTTCGGAGTGATGGTGACGACCGTGACCATTGTCGGAACCGATGTGAGCGAGGAAGCCGAGACGATTCTCAGGGTGGAAAAAGAGTACGAGGCTCCGCTTCTGAGATCGCTGCGCATCACTCCGAGTGCGATTTCTGTTTCAGAGGAAGCCGGTGTCATCTTCTGGACCGATCTGGGAATGCCGGACATAAAACCCTCGGAAATCGTGCTTGAGGAAACAGACGGATCCGGAAATCCGCTCAGAACCCTGGGACAGCTTGTTGATGACGGAACTTCCGGAGACTCCCGGCCTGACAACGGCGTCTATACCGGAACATTCGATATTGTCTCGAATGCCGAAGGTACGTTCTTTTTCCGGGGCAAAGCGACTTTCCCTGGTGTTCCGGAACCGGTATATACAGACCTGTGTAAATTCGGTGTGACGCGCTTTCCGACAGGAGTGGAACCCACGGATACTTCAAAGATCGTCACAGATCCTGAAACAGGTGTGAGACTGATTTCCAATGAGGTGTCGGTTTCATTTGCAGAGGGAACGGATCCCGATACCATCAAGGCGATAGCCGACACGGTTGACGGCACTGTCGTCGGAATGACTTACGGTCTCGGATTTTATCAGATAAGATTCCCGGGTAACGATGATGTGACGGGTGTTTACAGAGTTATAGCCATATTAAAAAGCTTTCCGGAGGTTGAAACGGCCGAACCCGTTTTTACTGCTTACTCTGCTTCATATACACAGGATGAATCGAGTTACAGAGATTCACATACACCGGATGATTCAAGTTACAGCAATAACCGTC
The DNA here is from genome assembly GCA_029934695.1 of Desulfobacterales bacterium. Lineage (GTDB taxonomy): Bacteria > Desulfobacterota > Desulfobacteria > Desulfobacterales > 4be13 > JAOZLU01. The sequence goes on from JAOZLU010000431.1 coordinate 4,528, forward strand.
AATGGGCATTGTCCAGAATCAGGGCTGACGAGGCGTGGGTGATCAGCAGAGGCAAAGATATCGTCGTCGGTGTGCTTGACAGCGGTGCAGACCGTTTTCACCCCGATCTTGAAGGGAATATTCTCGAACCGACAGCGGAGGGAATCTATAATGACATAATCGACTTGAATGGCCATGGCACCGCCATGACAGGCATCATAGCCGCGGTGGCGAACAATGATACCGATCTGGAAGAAAATGTGGTCGGAATAGCGTGGAACAGCAAAGTATTACCCCTGAAGGCCTTAGGCGAAAAACAGAGTGAGATGTCAGATGTGACAATATCGGAAGCGATCTATCAGGCAATCAGTGATACGGAACGTGTACATATAATAAATATGAGCGGTTATATTCAGCATTCTGTTCGCCTGAAAAGTGCTGTCAGAAAAGCATTCAGCAAGGACATTTTAGTTGTTGCCTCCAGTCCGCAGTATGGTTCTCCATATCCAGCTCGATATGCCGATCTCGGCGAAGATATCGCTTCCAATGTTCTGTCTGTCAATCTTTCCCTCCGTCATGAATGTATGGACTGTTACGGTTCGCATACCAACATCATGGCACCCGGCAAAGATATTCTTACAACCATGCCGAGATATCCCGTGTATATGACCAAAGATCCCGATAGTAAATATCGCTATGAGTATTCTGTAAATTATACTTACTTTTCAGCGATTTCTCCTTCTGCGGCCACGGCGGTCACATCGGGAGCGGCGGCGGTGCTCTGGTCCGCATATCCGCACTGGAGTGCCGCACAGGTGAGGGACAGGCTGGTCAGCACAGGAAGGCAGGTGTCCGAGGCGACTGTTTACAGACTGACCGACACGGCTTTGGCCGGACTGCGGGAGGAAGGCGTCCTGAAACATCCGCTCACAGAGGAGGACAGGGACAGAACAGAGAAATTATACACTTTGTCCATAGGATGCGAAGATGATCGTTTTACTCATTTCCTCAGTGATGAGGAAAAGGAGGCAAAAACAGAAATGTGCAGCGGCAGCATACAGGACAAAGCAGCAGAACTCTCCGATATTGAAGACAGACTGAGAAAGACAGTGTTCAGTCTGATCAGGTTATACGATGCGGAATATGAGGAAAACTCCTGCACTTTTTACATCATTAAAGATATGCCATTGAGAATCCGCATGTTCAGTGCAGACCCTTTTCCTCTTACCGATGACGAGAGAGATATTTTATCGGAATTCTATCCGCGGGCTTATTGTCTTATCAATCAGAACGGGGTTGAGAACTATTCGGAATATATTGATAAGATATGCATCACGGAGGAAATGACGGAGGAAGAATTATGTTCCAAAGACCCGAATGTCTGCGATGAGATATTGTTCACTCCTGAATATCCGGACAGAGACACGTTTATAAACCTCTTTGAAGACTGTAAAAAAATAAGCGGGCCGAGTTTTATGGCGAAACAGAAAATTCTGAATTACACAGCTTTCCCCAATCAGGGACGGGGCCAGAGAAGGCTTGATCTCTTTGACGCTGTGTTCAACGGAAATTTCGATATCGGGCTTTCCGAGTGGACAAAAGAGGGGACAGGAACAGCAGGCGTT
>JAOZLU010001017.1 GCA_029934695.1 Desulfobacterales bacterium
TCACCGGTGAGAAGCAGGGGATTCTCGACATCAGGGCGCAGGATGCCCGCACCGGAGAATGGGCCGACGTGGAGATTCAGGTGGCTCACGACGCTGACTATGCCGCCCGTTCCAAGTTTTATCTTGCGGGAATGTACATGGACTAGCTGAAGAAGAGCAGCGAGAAAAATTATGACGAACTGAAGGCGTGCTACGGGATACATCTGCTGGTGGCTGACTGGTTCAGGGACAAAGAGGATGAGAAGCGGTGGTTTCACCATTATGCCATGCTGAACACCAGTACATACAGGCCGCTGCCCGGTCACTGGCATCTGTATTATGTGGAACTGGGAAAAAGCATGATCTGTGCTGAGAAAGGGCAGACCGGCAGTGAGCTGGAACAGTGGAGCTGTTTTATCGGCAGAGTCAGGGACAGCGGCAGTCCGCTGGAATTAAGACAGGCTGAGGAAATGGAGAGACGTTCTGTTCTGTTGCTGAAAAAGTCAGGCAATTCAGATGAGAAGATTGCACAGTCGTTAGAAATTTCTCTGGAAAAAGTTCGGCGCATTCTGTCATGAGACAGCTCTGACGCATCGGCGAGATTCCGGAGTAATGCAAATGGGCCAAGAAAAACAAACCGCCTGCCACTATCTTTGCGGTAACCGCATACGCTTCGATTTTTGAACTCTCAGAATGTCCTGATGCCGGGTTTGATGATTATTTTACCAAGCCGGTGGAATTGAAAACGCTTTTACGGCAACGCAGGATGCTTTTACAAAAAACTGAATAATGGAAAGAAGGAGAAGATGACACATCATATTATGGTCTTAGGCATCGGCAACATCCTTTTCAGTGATGAAGGATTTGGGATACGGGTTGTCGAAAAGCTGTACGATCTTTACGAATTTCCGGAAAATGTATCGCTTGTGGATGGCGGTGTGCTGGGATTAAATCTCATGGGGATGATCTCCCAGGCGGATCACCTCATTGTGATTGATGCCATTCGGAACAAGGGCAGTGCCGGGGATTTGTACCGGCTTGAAGGGGATGCGATTCCCGAGCGTATCCGGGCGAAAAATTCGCTTCATCAGATAGATTTTCTTGAAGCACTGACCTTGTGCCAGGCACTTGATAAGGTCCCGAAAACGGTTATACTCGGCGTGGAACCGGAGGACATGGAGACCCTCAGCCTTGAACTGACCGCTACGATACGGGGGAAAATTGACCGGGTGATTGATATGGTCCTGGCAGAACTCGAACTTCTGGGAGTGGCTGATTTTGAAGTAAAAAGTAAAAAGTCAGAAGCTTGCGGAAATTTTTACTTTTCACTTTCAACTTTCAACTCTTTTAAAGGAACTATTGATAATGTGTCTTGCAATACCGTCTAAAATTGTAAAAATTGAGAATAATATTGGAACTGTGGATGTTGACGGCGTCAAAAGAGAGGTCAGCCTTCTCCTCCTTGAAGACCCCAGAATTGATGAATACGTCATCGTTCACGCAGGCTTTGCCATCCACAAAATAGATGAGGAAGTGGCAATGGAATCTCTGGCATTTCTGCGCGAAGCTGTTTCTCTTATGTGATGTTTGATACTTGATACTTGATGCTTGATGTCTGATGTTTGATGTTTGATGTTTGATGTTTGATGTTTGATGCTTGATGTTTGATGTTTGATGTTTGATG
>JAOZLU010000432.1 GCA_029934695.1 Desulfobacterales bacterium
TGACACTGACGGGCCTGAACACAGCACCGTCTGTCACGGTCACCGAACCGGCCGGGCAGGATTCTGCCGAAGACGGCATACCTTATCATATAAGATGGACTGACAGCGACCCGGATGACAATGCGCAGGTTTCCCTGTATTATGACACCGACAGCGCCGGAAATGACGGCATTCTGATCGTCAGCGGTCTGGAAGAGGATGATGAGACCGATGAGCATGCCTGGGACACCGCGGGTGTGCCCGCGGGGGAATATTATGTGTATGCGGTGATCAGTGACGGGACGAATGATCCTGTCACCGCTCACAGCAGCGGGACAGTGACAGTCACAGAAGGATCGGAAGTCTCTGTGACCGAGGTGCGGGTGGGCGGCAGCAGCGACGATGCCGAGGAATACGGCGGCGGAACCATCTATATCACCAGCACCGACCTGGAACTTGTCCGCGATGATGGCAGGAACAAGGGAAACCAGACTGTGGGCATCCGGTTCGACGGGGTGGCTGTTCCGCAGGGAGCCGTGATAACCGCAGCGTATCTTGAATTTGAAACCGACGAGACAGACACGGAGCCGACCTCCGTCACGGTCACAGCCGGGGCGTCCGATGACGCGGCGACATTCACAGCGGGTTTCGGGGATATTTCAGGCCGGAACGCCGTCGGCGTCTCTGTTCCGTGGAACGATATCCCGCAGTGGGACACTGACGAAAAACATCGGACTCCGGATATCAGCCCGCCTGTTCAGGAAATCGTGAACCGCGGGGGATGGGCATCCGGGAATGCGATGGTGCTCATCATCACCGGCTCGGGCCGGAGAACCGCGGAATCGTATGACGGTGATCCGTCGGCAGCGCCCCTGCTTCACATAGAATTCACAGCAGACGGTGAGGACACTGTTCCTCCGAGCGTGCCGCAGAATCTGACGGCGGAGGTGATCCCGGTGATATGGGGATATCAGGTCAGCCTTTCCTGGGACGCATCCTCGGACAACATCGCGGTGGCAGGCTATGATGTCTTCTGCGGTGACATCGGACTGACCGGGACCCCGGCAGACACATCATACATCCATGACACGGAAAGCCCCGGGGACTGTGCCTACACAGTGGAAGCGTACGATGCAGCGGGCAACCGTTCCGGGAAAAGCGCGCCGGTCTCAGTGACACCCGGGAACACTGCTCCTTCCATAACCGTGTCCGCGGAACCGGGCACTGAAAATCATACCTTTATTATAAGGTGGTCAGACGATGATCCTGATGACAGCGCTCAGATTTCCCTGTATTATGACACCGACAGCGCCGGGAATGACGGCGTTCTGATCGTCAGCGGCCTGGAGGAGGATGATGAGACAGATGAGCATGTCTGGGACACCGTGGGTGTGCCGGCAGGTGAATATTATGTTTACGCGATCATTGATGACAGTGCGAATGATCCTGTCACCGCTTACAGCACAGGAACCGTGACTGTGACAGTGCCGGCTCCGGAAATTGTCACGTTCACCGCGGAACCACAGACCGTCACAGCAGGTGAGACGGCCACCCTGACATGGGAGGTGGCCAGTGCGGACACAGTCAGTATTGACCAGGGGATCGGCACAGTCGGTCTGACCGGATCAACAACCGTGCAGCCGGCAGAAACCGTCACATACACCCTGACTGCCGAAGGACCCGGGGGAACCGTCTCGGCTCAGGCCGCTGTCACCGCAAACATCCCTTCGGGACCTGTGACACTGACAGCATCACCGGAAACCGTTCAGAAAGGCGGATCATTCACCCTTTCCTGGACTTTTTCAGATGTGCAGAGTGCCTATATTAATAAAGGTGTCGGCACTGAAAACGGTTCCCGGAATGTCTCTCCGGATCACACTGAAACCTACACCATAACTGTCTCCGGAGATGACGGACCTGTCACCGCGGAAGCCACCGTCACCGTCACCGGAAATCCGGCACCCCAGCCGGAAGGATCCTTCGGCAGGCAGTATGAGGACCTGATCCCGCCGGACGCTGTCGTTGACAGCTACGAGCCGGAACGGTTCTCTGTGATCACCGGTCTGGTTCACGATATTAACGGCGACCCGCTTCCGGATGTTGACGTCACAGTTCACGCGCATCCCGAATACGGAACCGTTCACACCGATGCCCAAGGCCGCTTTTCCATCCCTGTGGAGGGCGGTGCCGCCATGAAGGTGATTTTCCGAAAGGCCGGGCTGATTTTTGCACAGCGCCAGGTGCATGTCCCGTGGAACGATGTTGCCGTGACAGAAACCCTCCGACTCATCCCCGAAGACACCGCGGCCACGACCGTGACCTTTGACGGAAATCCGGACACGGTCATCACCCATCAGAGCACGCCGGTCACGGACGAATTCGGAACCCGGTCCGCCACCCTCGTGTTCCAGGGGGACAATCAGGCATATCTGACTGACGAAAACGGAAATGACGTCCGGGAAGTGACAACCATCACGGCCCGTGCCACCGAATACGCCACCCCCGAATCCATGCCGGCAAAACTGCCCCCGACCCCCGCTTACACCTACTGCACGGAACTTTCAGCAGACGGCGTGGAAAGAATCCGTTTTGAAAAACCTGTGGCGGTCTGGGTGGACAATTTTCTCGGTTTCGAAGTGGGGGAGGCGGTTCCCTCGGGATATTACGACCGGGACCGGGGTGTCTGGGTTCCCTCTGAGAACGGCCGGGTGGTCCGGCTCCTCGACACCGACGAAGACGGGGTGACGGACGCCCTGGATGCCGACGGTGACGGAAGTCCCGACGACCTTGACGGAGACGGTTCTCTCAGCGACGAGGTCACGGGACTGGACGATCCTCAGAGATATGCGCCGAATGCGGAATTCTGGCGGGTGGAAGTGACACATTTCACTCCCTGGGATTTCAACTGGTGCTCCTTTTTCAGCCTCCTGGACATGCTGACCCACGGGCCGCCGGCCGCGGACGAGCAGTGCGACGACTGCGAGGTGGAGGAAGGCTCTTATGTGGAGGCGAGAAGCCGGATTTTTCACGAGGACATCCCGGTCCCCGGAACAGACCTGACCCTGCATTATGCCAGCAACCGGGCCGAGGGATACAAAAGCGTCATCACGGTCCCTGCCAGCGGCACAAGTGTTCCGGACAGTGTGAAACGGATCCTCGTCAGGGTCGAAGTTGCCGGACGGACACTGGAACAGACCCTGGATCCCTTGCCGGATCAGAAGGCCGAATTTGTATGGGACGGGCTTGATTTCCTGGGAAATCCTGTGAACGAGACAGTGACCGCCCGCATCGGCATCGGATTTGTATATGACTCGTTCTATCTGAAATCCGGGTACCTGGCCATGTCCTTCGGCATGTTCGGCACGGAGATAACCGAAGTTCCCACACGGGATGAGGTGATATCCTGGCAGCGCAGCGAGATGGAGATCAACAGGTCTCCCGGAAAAGCCGACACAGTTGCCGACGGCTGGACCCTTTCGGAGCATCATCTCATAAATCTGAGAGACACCTCCGTTCTGTACAGGGGGGACGGCTCTTTCAGCAAAAACAGCGTCAGCATTATCACGACGGTGGCCGGAAACGGGGAGAACGGATACTGGGGAACTGACGGAAGTCTCGCGACAGAGGATTATGTCGTATATCCGTCAGGTGTCACCTCTGATGCGGAAGGAAATTTTTATATTGCCTCCGGGACCGGCATCCGGAAGGTGGACAGGGACGGTATTATCACGACAATAGCAGGAGGGCCTGACGCCGACAGCACGGAAGACGGAATACCCGCCGAAGATGCCAGGATCCGCTATCCGAGGAGTATTGCCTTTGACAGATCGGGAAATCTTTATATCTCGGAAGGCGGTCTTGACGGCGACGGCCACTACCGGGTGCGTAAAATAGACACGGACGGCATCATCACCACCGTGGCCGGAAACGGACTCCCCGCAAAAACAGACGAACCCGGGGACGGACGCCCTGCCACGGAAGTCAGCATCACACCCATAGGCGTTGCCCCGGATGCCTTTGGAAACATTTATATCGGAGAATCCCGGTTTGTCAATTCGTCAGGTGAAAATACCGACGATCCCGTTTTCAGGGTACGCAAAGTGGATACAAACGGCATCATCACCACCGTGGCCGGAACCGGTGAGAAGGGAGTCGGTTCCAGCGGCATACCCGCCACCGAATCCGCATTGAGCAAATCAGGCAGCATTACTCTGGACGCATCCGGCAATCTTTACATTTCGGATCTCGGACGCATCCGGAAAGTGGGGTCGGACGGTATCATCAGCACCGTGGCCGGACTTTACAGTTATACCGGCGATAACAAGGGGGACGGAGGCCCCGCTCTCGAAGCGGAACTCTCAATCGCTTATTCGGTTGCCTTTGACACCGAGGGAAATTTTTACATTCCCCACATATACGGGGGTAACAGGACAGACTGCATCAGAAAAGTGGATACCGGCGGTATTATCAGCACGGTGGCCGGAATCGGCACGATAGGTTACAGCGGCGACAGCGGCCCTGCCGTTCTGGCAGAGTTTAATAATCCCAGGAATCTGGCTGTCGGTCCTGACGGTGATCTTTATATTCCTGATTACTACAACCACCGTGTCCGAAAAGTGACTCTCGGGCCCGCCTCCTTCAGCGGCGAATTCACCTTTGCCGATGGGAACGGCCTGGGATATGTGATCTCCGATGCGGGACGGCACACACAGACCACTGATCTGAACACCGGCGTCGTGCTGCGGGAGTTCGGGTATGACGGGGCGGGAAGGCTTGTGAGCATCACCGATCCCCGATCCGAAACACCCCGTGTGACCACCATAGAACGGGACGGAAACGGCGTGCCCACGGCGATCATCTCGCCGGACGGGCTGAGAACAGATCTGACCGTGGACAGTGACAACCAGCTCACGCATGTCACCTGGCCGGGAAGCAGCAGCCCGTTTGTATTGGAATACGAAAACAACGACGGCCTGCTCACCGAAAAGACCGAGCCCGAGGGCAATGTCTTCACGCACGTCTTTGATGCGACCGGACGGGTGGAATATACGACTGATCAGGAGGGCGGACGATGGGAGTTCACCCGGGTTGCGGATGCGGACGGTGCCATTGTTTATGAGACAAAGGTGCATGTGGGAGATGATGTGTATAATGTCACATCCTACACAGACCATACCGATTCCACGAGTGCTTACACGTCCGACATCACGGGGCCGACAGGCGCTCTGACAGAATTCGGGCGTTCGGCCGACGGTCTGAGTGCGACAAAGAAACTGCCCTGCGGCTCGGATCTGGCATTTGAATATGACACCGATCCCCGGTGGCAGACAAAGCTCGTGAAAAAAATGACGGAGACAGCACCTTCGGGGTTGACAAAGGTTGTGGAAAGAGGTAAGAGTTATGAGGATACGGACTCGGACGGGTTCCCGGATGTCATCACCGAGACCGTGACGGTGAACGATGCAGAGACAACGACCTTTGTGCATGATATCGCCCTGGCGAAAAAGACCGTCACCTCCCCGGAGGGCAGGAGCGTGGTCACGGAATACAATCCCGCCACCCTGCTGACATCGAAGGTGAGCGTTCCCGGTCTGCATGACACTGTGTACGGGTATGACACAGAGGGACGGCCGGAGACGGTCACGACCGGCACACGGCAGAGCGTGTTCGCATACAACAGCCGGGGAAACATCGCCTCGGTGACCGATCCGGAGGAAAATGTTGTCACTTATGATTACGACGACATCGGACGGGTCACGGCGGTTCACCGCCCGGATATCACGGACACGGGGAATGAGACGGTCATCGCATTCGACTACGATGAGAACGGCAATATGACCGTGCTTACCAATCCCTCGGTCGTTGATCACGGGTTCGGTTTCAACAATGTGAACCTGAACAGCTCATACACCACGCCCATGAGCGGGGATTACTCTTATGTGTATGACAAGGCCCGCCGGCTCACACGGAAAGATTTTCCGTCGGGTGCGTGGATCAGGTACAACTACGATCCTGCGAAGCTCGGCAGCATCGAAACCTCGGAGGGGGATGCCGTCAGTTTCGCTTATTCCTCCTGCGGGACAAAGGTTGAATCAGTCAGCAGGGACGAAGAGCAGATCAGTTACGGATATGACGGAAGCCTCGTCACAT